>SKRP01000289.1 GCA_007118445.1 Natronohydrobacter sp. | reverse complement strand
GTGCCGATCGCCATCAGATTGGCACCGCCCAGCACCGCCATCGGTGCCGCGCTCGACAGCGTGCCGGCCAACATCCGCACGCGCAGCGCCGGGCCGCGATCCCAGAGCCCTGGCGCGCTGGCCACAAGCGAGGTTTCAGTGACCCCCAGAACTGCCGGTGCCGCAACCAGTGCTTCCAGATCGAACTGCTCGGGACCGGCGCGGTGATGCGCGGCCACCAGCCCCGGCCAGACCCGCGCACTGACGCCCAGCCACGGATGATGCGGCACTTCCTCGCCTGTGATCAGCGGCAAATCCAGAAACACCGGCTGCACTGGCGCGGGCGGCTGAAAACTGAGCAGTGCAGTCCCTGCGCGCCCGGTCTCGCCCCAGTCATAGAGCGCGTCCTCGACCCGCGTGGCCTCGATCATCCGCCCACCCGACAATGTGGCGCGGTCGATCCGCCATAGCCCCGCGCCTGCGCCCATGTCGAGCGCCACCACATCACCCGCGCCCAGATCGCGCGAGGGCGGCAGGCGGAACCGCGCCGTGTCGCGCGCCACCCGCGCCTGCGCCAGCCAGCGTTTGGCAATCAGCACCGCCTCGCCTTCGGACAGGACCAGCGGCAGATCCGAGCCTGAGGCGCGCAACGCTGAGTCGTCAGGGTGGATCGCTTCCGCGACCCGCATCTCGAAATCTGCACCTTCCTCGACATAGCCCAGCCGCACCCGGCCCGAGAGTTCCGCCTCGGGCGCGCGGGTCAGCGTCAGATCGCCCTCGTCGCTGCGCAGCAGATCGTCGCGGCCCAGATCGGCCACCGCGCGCCCGTTGCGCATCTGGAACACCAACTGCCCGTCGCGCTCGACCGCCTCGACCCCGTAAGCCAGCATCAGCGCTTGCAGCATCCCGCGCGGGGCCTCGGTCGAGGCCATGGCAAATCCGCGCACGACCCCATGCACGCGCGACACATCCACATCCTGAACCCCTGCCCGCGCGCAGATCTCGATGATCACGGCGTCAAGCGGCTGGCTGGTCGCACGGCCCGTAACCCAATGCCCGCGCGCCCAGTTCTCGCCATCCGACCACAGCGCCTGATTGCCGGGAAACCACGGGTAAGGCCGCGCATCCCAGGCCCAGAGATGGGCGCGGGACATATCGACCATCGGGCCTTCATAAATTTCGGAGACCGGGTTATGCGCCGGGTCCGCCCAATAGTCATTGACCGCACGGATATATTGCATCTGGATCGCATCATCGCGCCAGCCGCGCGAGAAATACGGCGCGAAGCTTTCCGACGATTTCGGGTCCAGAAAGACATTCGGCTGATTCGTGCCCCGGTCAATCGCAGCACAACCATATTCGGTGAACCAGAACGGTTTCGAGCGCGGCTCCCAGTCGGTTTTCTCGGCCACGCGCATACCGCCCACGCGGTCATGGTGGTCATTTTCCCACCAGTTGCGCAGATCCTTGTAGCGCCAGATCCAATGCTCGCCCCATTCGCTGTCATCAACAATCGGGCTGCGCTTCTGGGCCTCGCGGTCAAGGTCTGTGGCGTAGAACCAGTCATATCCCTCGCCGCCCGCGACATTGCCGCGCAGATAGTCGAGATCATGCACTGCGCCGACATCGGCATCCGCGTGATCCACCCCGTCGCGCCAATCCGAGAGCGGCATGTAATTGTCGATACCGATGAAATCGATCTCCTCATCAGCCCAGAGCGGATCGAGATGGAAGAAACGGTCCCCCTCGCGCGTGACATAGCCGAAATATTCCGACCAGTCGGCGGCATAGGTCAGCTTGACCTCTGGCCCGAGGAGCGCGCGCACTTCAGCCGCCAGCGCGCGCAGGGCGGCAACCGCCGGGAAGCTGTTGCCCGGCCCACGGATCTGCGTCAGCCCGCGCATTTCCGAGCCGATGCAGAACGCGTCCACCCCCCCGGCAGCAGCACAGAGCGCCGCCTGATGCAGGATGAACCGCCGGTAGCGCCAGTCCTGCGGCCCGGTATAGGTGACACTCCCGTCCGCTATCGTGAAATCACTCGCCTGCGCGGTGCCGAAAAACGCCGCGACCTCGGCTTCGGCAGCTGCCGTGCCATCGGTGCTGCCCGCCTGCCCTGGCGCCTTGAGCGTGGTGATGCGCCCGCGCCAGGGCAGGACCGGCTGGTCCTCGGCCCCGGACCACGGATCGGGCAGGCCATTGCCTTCGAGGATTTCCATCAGAATGAACGGGTAATAGACCACGCTCTGCCCGCGCGCCTTCAGCGCGGCAATCGCCTCGATCACGGACGCATCCGAAGGCGTGCCGCCATAGACGGGTCGGCCATCGACGCGCGGGACTTGCGGCGTGTCGATAGCCGCGCGCCCGGCGACCGACCAGGGCTGCGCCGGGGCCACGCGGTCGGAATATTCGACCTTCGGCTCGACAGTGCAGAAACCGGCGCGCAGGTCCGATCCGAACCACGACACGATCAGCAGGCTCGAATGGCAGTTCGGCAATTCGCGGGTCAGAGCGTCGAGCGACGCGTCAAGATCGCTTGACCCTGTCGGCGCGTTCAGGTTCATCGGCGCATCTGCCGGATTGCTCAGATTCGCAAGGATCACATCAGTCAATTCCGACCCGCCCTGATCGAGCGTGGCATTCCAGTCGCGCGCGTAGATCGGCGTCGTGGCCAGCGCGAAATCCCCCGATCCCGGCATCAGCGCCACGGCCTGCACATGATCCGACAGGCTTTGCGGCGCGTCTGACTGCACCGCGCGGATCACCTCGAAGCTGAGCTGCGGCACGCGGTTGCCGTAAGCACCCAGTTCCAGATCCTCGATCACCACATAGGCAATGCCGCGATAGGCAGGCACCTGCCCTGCCCCCTCGATGGCCTCGATCAGCGGATCGGGAAGCTGGTCATCATGACCTGTGTAGACCCGGATATTCAGATCCGCAGGCGTCAGTTCCTGCCCGTCGGCCCAGATCCGGCCCACGCCCAGGACAGGCCCCTCGCACAGCGCCACCGCGAGCGAGATCGAGTAGGAATATTCCCGCACAGTCGGTCTTTTCACGATCTTGCCACCGCCGCCCGAGGTGGTGACGGTCTCGCGGAAATCTGTTGACCAGATCACCTGCCCGCCCAGCCGCACGCGGCCCCAGACCAGCGGCACGGCTGCGCCTTCGGTGGCACCCGTGACACGCAGCCGCTCGATGCGCCCGGTCTCGATCACCTGCGAGCCACTGCCCATCAGCCGCTGGTCGATCATGCGCCCGACGGTCGCACCGATCGCGCGCCCCATGACCATGCCGGTCAGACCCATAAACGTGCCGCTGACGCCCGAGCCGATGGCCGCGCCGACCGCAGAAAGGACCAAGGTTGCCATGGGTTACACTCCAGTTCAGTCAGAAATCGGCGGGAAATCGAAGCGCGCCACGATGCGGCGCGCCCAGGGCTGCGACAGCGGGGCCTCGACCACGCCTGCGCGCGGGCAGGCATGGATGAAGCCGCAGCCCCGCGCGCAGGATATGCCCAGATGCTTGGCCAGCGCGCGCGGTTGCAGCCGGAAGAGCAGCACCTGCCCATCGGCGGGCGTGCGGGCCGGGATCAGGTGCCGCGCGAGTGCCGCCCAGAGCCGTTCCTCGGCCCCGGCCTCGTCCCAGCGCGGGCTGTAATCGGGCAGCGTTTCGGGCAAAGGGCCATAGCGAGCCTGCCAAAGCCCGCAGATCAGCCCCAGACAATCCGCCCCCGCCCCGCGCTGGCTGGCGCGGTGGTGATAGGGCGTGCCGATCCAGGTGCGGGCCTGAGCCACGATGCGCGCCCTGTTCATAACGGGTCAGAGCGTTGCGCGCGCCGCGCGCCGCCTGCATTGGGCTGATCCGCGCGCGGATAGGCGGTCATCCAATCCTCGCCCGGAATATGCGGGAAGCCCTGAAAATTCAGCATGTTGTCGAATTTCAGCCGACAGGTCGCGGCCTGTTTGTCGCAGCCGACCTCCAGCCGCACATGATCGCCCGGCGCAAGCGGCGCGCGCAGACTGTCCCAAAGCGTCAGCACACGCAGCCCCGCGCGCATCCGGTCATCGCGGATATGGCCGACCAGCCCTTCGGCCGCACCTGACAGCACCTGCAGGCGACCTGCCGCGAACCAGCCCGGCCCGACACTCTCGAGCGCATCAAAACTGATCTCGACCCCGTCGCGCAGCGCGACCACCTGTGTCTCGGCAAAATAGCCCGGCGCGTTCAGATCGAAGCGGCAGGCGCTGTCGCCCAGCACCGCTGAGCAGGCGGCGTGATAGATGCGCCCGCCGGGCTGGCCCAGAGGCTCGGACAGCCCGCGCAGCTCGGCCCGGAAGGCCCCGCCCGCGCGGGTGATCTCGCCCAGAGCGCCGCGAAAGATCAGCCGACGCTGCGCCAGATCGGCCCAGTTCACCTCCCAGATACGCAGCCCCGCGCCATCATAGCGGCCCGCGAGGATATCCGCTTCGCGCAGCCCGGCATCGCGCAACGCGCCCACGGCTTCCGAATTGTCCACCGCAAGCCCTGTCACCTGTTCCAGCGCCTGCGCGGTCAACCCGGCCTCGGCGCGGAAGTTCAGCCCCTCGAAGGCCAGATCGCGGTCGTGATCCGTGAAACCCAGAGCCAGACCATCGCGCCGGTCCAGCGACCAGGCGCGGCAGATCGTGGTCGTGCCGCAGGCGAGATGTGCGCTCAGGCTCATAGCCGCACCTCGACCACCGGGACTTTGGGCACTTCACCGGCCTTGAAACTGGCCACCGAAATCTGGATCAGATCCGTATCAAACCGCACCGGCACGTCAAATTCGAAACCGGCATGGATTTCCGCACCAGCATCAGGCGGCCAGTCGAAAGTGATCCGACCCGTCGTCGCATCGACCGTGTAATCCGCGTCCAGCGTGAAATCCTCGGCACCGATGGCTGCCAGAACTGTGCCCGCGACCGGTTTCACGATCTCGCGCCACCAGATCTGATCGCCCGAGGCATAGCCCTTGCGCAGCTGAAACTCCCGCGTCTCGCCATCGCCAACACCGATCAGCTGGTCAAAGGCCGTGATCGGTTTCGAGGCCGGGGCCGAGCGGTAATCGCCCCAGTCCTTCCAGCGAAAGGCGTGCAGCATCCCCTGCCGCGCCTCGAAAAACGCGACCATGGTTTCCAGATCATCAAGCGCGCGCAGCCCGACGCCTGCATCATAGCGCCTGCGCGAATCCCGCCACGGGGTGTTGCGTTCCTCATGGCCATTGGCCAGTTCGACAATCTCGGTGCGCCGTTCGGGCCCGCCCAGCGCGCCAAAGCTCAGATTGGCGGGAAAGCGGATTTCGTGAAATGCCATTGCCTTGTTCCCCTCAGCGGTTGCGCGCGCCCTGCGCGAGCAGGCGGTTCATCTGTGCCGCGATCTGGGTCTGCGAGCGCTGGAACCCCGCGACATCGGGCGTCGAGATATTGAAGGTGACATTGACCGGCCCGCCGCCACCCGCCCCGCGCACGCCCAGCCGCCCATCCGGCCCGCGCGAAAGCGGCAGGATCGCTTCCGGCCCGGCCTCGCCCATCAGCCCGGTGGTGCCGCCGCGCATGGGGAAAGCCGTGGCCTGGCTGATCACACCGCCTTGCGCGAAGGGCATGACCCGGCCCGAACTGAACGCGCCCCCTTGCGCGAATGGCATGATCGCCCCCATCGCGCCCGCAACCCCTTGCGCCAGCAGCCCGCCCAGCGCGTTCTGCACGGGCTGCATGGCCACGCCATAGACCGAATTGACCATCGTCTGCGCAATCCCGCGCAGCGCGTCCTGCAGCCGCATCCCGTCAAAGATCACCCCGTCAAAGGCACGCCGCAGCCCGGTCGAGAAATTGCGCGACAGCGTGTCGACCTCGCGGCCGGTAAAGACCAGATTGCGCCCCAGCCCTGCCAGTTCGCTGTCGAATTCCGCGACCAGCCCGGTGGTCTGGCCCAGCCGCGCCTCAAGGGCCGCAATCTGCGCTTCAAGATCGCTGAGCGTTGTCATCTGCCTTGCCTTTCGTGTCAGGATAGCGCGCGGCCAGTTCCTCCAGCCGGGCGCGGGTGAAGGGGCCAGGGGCCGCGTCGAGCCCTGCCATCACCATCAGTTCCGCAGGCGTCAGCGCCCAGAACTCGCGCGGATGCAGGCGCAACTCGCGCAGGCCCAGCCGCATCAGCGCGGGCCAGTCGAAACCGGGCGCGCTCATGCGGGCGGGGTGAAGGCGCGGGCGAGCAGTTCCGCCGCGACCCGCGCAGCGCCGGGCAGCCCGCCTGCGATCTCGGCCTGCATCAGGTCGGATGCCTGCCCCTGCCAGCCGCCCCCGCGCAAACCGGCCACGATCAGCGCCAGCACATCGCGGCTGGACACCCGGCCCTGTTCGAACCGTTCGACCAACGCCAGGATCGTGTCCTCGCCCAGTGCGGTTTCCAGTTCTGCCAGCGCGCCCAGCGTCAGGCGCAGCGCATGGGGCTGGCCATCAATGACCAGCGCCACTTCGCCTGCATGGGGGTTGGTCATGGGTCCACCGCATCCGAGATGAACTCCAGCAACCCCGCCGAGGCCAGCGACAGCTCGAAAGTGGCCTCGCCATTATGGCTGCCTGCGTAATCAAGCCCGGTGATCATGAACGGCCCTTCGACCACGCCGAAATCGGGGATGATGATCTGGAATTCCGGCGTTTCGCCATTGAAGAAAATGGCGCGCGCGCGTTCATCCGTGCCCTCATCGCGAAACACGCCCGAGCCGGAAATCGAGGCCGATTTGACCCCGGCCCCACCCAGCAGCTCGCGCCAGCCATTCTGCGACGAGAGCGAGGTCACATCCACGCTTTCCGCGTTGAAGCTCAGCCGTGTGGCGCGCAGCCCCGCGACTGTCTCGAATTGCCCGTCCCCGGTCATATCGACCTTGACCAGCAGGTCCTTGCCATTCTGTGCGCCCATCTGCGCCCCCTTTTGTCAATGAATTCAGTTATCCTCGACCCGCGCGCGAAAACGCAGGTCGATGCGGCGGGTCTGGTCGCCCTCGATCTTGCGGGCCTGGGCCCGGTCGAACCACATCGCGACCAGCCGTCCGCGGGTCAGCGTGAGCGCGGGCGCATCGAGCAGATCGCTGATGCGCGCGGCAATTTCCTTGGCGGCCAGAAACCCGCTGGCATTGCTGACAACGCTGATGACCAGCCGGTGTTCGGCCCCATGCGCGGTCTTGTCCGAGCGGTCGAAAGCTTCCTCCGGGCCGATCAGCACATAGGTTGCAGGCGGCGTGGCAGGCGGGATCGCATCATAGATCGCGCCCCCCACCAGCGCCTGCAATGCTGCATCGTCTGCCAGATGCGCATAGATCGCGGATTGCAGCGCGGGGGCAATCTGATAGCTCATGCCGGAAGCTCCTCTTGCGCAGTGCAGATCAGATAGCGGCCCTGCACATCAGCCTCGGCGACAGTCAGGATGCGGAACACGCGGGCACCCTCGCGAAAGCGCTGGTCCGGGCGCGGGCGCTGGTCCGACCCTTCGGGCGCGCCGCGCACCAGAATGCGCAACCGCACTTCCCCGGCAGGCCCAAGCGCTGCGAAGCGTTCCCGCCCGCTACCTGCCCGGATTTCGGCCCAGAGCGTGCCCAGCGCCTGCCAGGTGATCGAGAAGCCCCCCGCGCCATCAGGCACGCTGACCGGTGTCTCCAGCACCAGCGCGCGGCTCAGATTGGGCGCGCGGCTCATGCGCCACCCCCCATCCTCACATCGCGCCAGCGTTCCAGAAGCGACCGGATGCCAAATGCCGCATCACTGTCGCCCGTCCCGTCGCGGCCCTCGTAATATTGCGCGGCCAGAAGCAGCGCTGCCTGGCGCAGATCCGCAGGGATATCCGTCCAGTCCGGGCCGAACCCGGCCGTGAGCACAATCTCGACCCGCCCGCCTGTCGGGATCGCGGGCAAGGCCGTGCCCGCCGCCTCCAGCCTTGGCCGCGTGCCATCCGCGTCCAGACGGTAGCGCGTGGGCGAGACCACCATCTCCCCGCCCGCCGCATTGACCAGCGTGACCGAGGCCACAGAAATCACCGGCGCGACCGGCAAACGCTGCGCATAATCATCGCGCCAGCGCGTCAGCCGCAGCACAAAAGCACGCTGGAACAAGGCCCGCGCCACCCGCCCCTCGACCGAGGCCAGCGCGGCGCGCAGATACTGTTCCAACAGCCCGTCCTGCGTCGCCTCATCGGAAAACCCGGCACCCAGACGCAGATGCGCGCGAAACGCGGCCAAAGGCAGGGCCGCAGCAGGAACAGGGCTGGTCTCTTTCAGATCCATCTCGGGGCCTCGTGCAGAAATTCAGGGAAAAAGCAGGCCCTGCCCTGCGCCGCACAGGCACAGAACAGGGCGGAGGGATCAGACCTCGCCGAATTTCAACAGCTTGATCGCCTTGAAATCCGAGACATCACCGCCCACGCGCTTGGTGGCATAGAACAGCACATGCGGCT
>SKRP01000148.1 GCA_007118445.1 Natronohydrobacter sp. | reverse complement strand
TGGAAGTGCTGAACGAAGAAGCACTCGCGATCATCGAGACCAATGCCGAAACCGTGCTGGCCGAAATCGGGGTGAATTTCGTCGACAACCCTGCAGCGCTTGAGCGCTGGCGCGCGGCCGGGGCCGAGGTCGAGGGCGAGCGCGTGCGCATCCCGCGCGGGCTGGCGCGGCAGCTTTGCGCCACGGCTCCGGGGCGCTTTACCCAGCATGCGCGCAACCCCGCGCGCAATGTCGAAATCGGCGGGCGCAATCTGGTGCTGGCCCCGGTCTATGGCCCCCCCTTCGTGCGCGATGCCGCAGGCGGGCGACGCTACGCCACGATGGAGGATTTCCGCAATTTCGTGAAACTGGGCTATATGTCGAAATGGCTGCACCATTCCGGTGGCACAGTCTGCGAACCCACCGATATTGCCGTCAACAAGCGCCATCTGGATATGCTGCAGGCGCATATGCTCTATTCGGACAAGCCATTCATGGGGTCTGTCACCGAACCCTCGCGCGCTGCCGATTCGGTTGCGATGGTGAAACTGCTGTTCGGGTCCGATTTTGTTGACCAGAACACAGTGATGACCTCGCTGATCAATATCAACTCGCCATTGACCTTTGACTCCGTGATGATGGGCGCACTCGAGGTCTATGCCCAGGCAAATCAGGCCTGCATCATCTCGCCCTTCATCGTGGGCGGGGCCATGGCCCCCACGACCGTCGCGGGCACACTGACTCAGGTGCTGGCCGAAGCCCTCGCCGGGGTCGCCTACAGCCAGCTGATCCGCCCCGGCGCGCCTGTGATCATGGGCGCGTTTGTCACATCGATCGACATGAATTCAGGCGCGCCAACCTTCGGCACACCAGAAGCGGCGCTGATCACCTATGGCGCAGGCCAGCTTGCGCGGCGGCTGGGGCTGCCTTACCGCTCGGGGGGATCGTTCTGCGGGTCAAAACTGCCCGATGCGCAGGCCGCCTATGAGACCGCGAACAGCCTGAACATGGCGCTTCTAGCCGGGGTGAATTTCATGCTGCACAGCTGCGGCTGGCTGGAAGGGGGGCTGGTGGCCTCTTTCGAGAAATTTGTCATGGATGCGGACCAGCTGGGCGCATTGCACGGGCTGGCGCGCGGGGTCGATCTGTCCGAGAACGGGCAGGCGATGGATGCGCTGCGCGAAGTCGGGCCTGGCGGGCATTTTCTGGGCTGCGCGCATACGCAGGCCAATTTCAAGGACGCGTTCTGGCGCAGCGATCTGCTGGATTACAAACCCTTCGAGACCTGGGAAGAAGAAGGCGGGCGCGACACGCAGGCTCTTGCCTCGGTCCGCGTGGCGAAGCTGCTTTCGGACTACCAACAGCCCCAGCTTGATCCCGCCATTGCCGAGGCGATTCAGGCCTTTGTCGATCAGCGCAAGGCGTCAGAGCCGGACGCCTTCGGATGATAGTCGTAAGGTGCGTGCTGAGCACGCACCTTACCTGACCTCGCGCATCCTGGCGGCGATCAATCCGCCCCTTTCGTGGTTGCATTCGGGGCAAGCACCAGCTTCTGCAGCGCGAAAACCAGCCCCGCCACAGTCAGACCGATCAGGTCAGACGTCCAGCCACCTGCGATCATGGCCAGCGCAGCCGCCCCGACCAACACGCGCAGAGGCCAGTTGATCACACCGAACAGCCAGCCCTGCACCGCCGAAGCCAGCAGATAGATCCCCAGGCTTGCCGTGACAAAGACATGCAGGATGTCCAGCACCTCGCCCTGCATCAGAAGCTGCGAGCTGTAGAAGAACATGAAGGGCACGACAAAGGCCGCAAGCCCGATCTTGAACGCCTCGACCGAGGTCCGCATCGGATCGGATTGCGCAATTGCCGCGCCTGCATAGGCCGCGAGCGCCACAGGCGGTGTGATGGCCGACATGACGGCATAGTAGAAGATGAAGAAATGCGCGGTCAGCGGCTCGATCCCCATACGGATCAGACCCGGCGCGATCACCGAAGCCGCGACAGCATATGCCGCTGTCGTCGGCATCCCCATGCCAAGGATGATCGCCACGCACATCGCAAAGAACAGCGCCAGCAACTGGCTCTGGCCCGCGATCGCCATCAGCACGCCCGAAAGCCGCACCCCGATCCCGGTAATCGCGATGATGCCCACAATGACCCCGGCGGCGGCACAGACCGCCACCAGTTGCAGCGACATCTTGGCTGCGATTTCCAGCGCATAGGGGATCATCTTGAAATGCTCGACGGCCTTGGCGATACCTGTTGCCAACGGCGAATTCAGGCGCAGAGTCATCATGATCCCGCCGATTGACATCGCGCTGATGATCACCGAGACCACGAGCTGCAGCGTCGTCCCGTCGCCCCAGCCATCGACCAGGATCTGCGCCGCAACCACCAGTGGCATGGCGGCCAGCACACACAGGATCAGCCCCATCAGGTGATTTTTCAGACCATCCTCATGTCCCTCGATCACAACCCGGATATAGCTGACCACAAAAGCTGCGATCATGGCATAAGTGCCCGCGCGGATGACAGAATAGCCGATATACAGCGCGCCGATCAGCATGATGATGGGCACGAACAGATAGGCCTGTTTCGCCATCTCGCGGAATTTCGGCAGCGCATGGCGCGGCAGGCCCTGCATGCCTTTCTTGAGCGCTTCCTTGTCGACCATGAAATAGACCGACAGGAAATAGAGTGCGGCCGGGATGATCGCGGCAATGACGATCTCGCGATACTGGATGCCGGTGATCTCGGCCATGATGAAGGCGCCCGCGCCCATGATCGGCGGCAGGATCTGCCCGCCGGAACTGGCCGCAGCTTCGACACTGGCTGCGGTCTGGGGCCGGTAGCCCACTTTCTTCATCAAGGGGATGGTCAGCGAGCCCGTCGAGACCACATTGCCCGCCGAGGTGCCATTGATCATCCCCATCAGGCCCGAACCGAAGATCGCCACTTTCGCAGGCCCGCCACGCGCGCCACCAGCCGCTGCAAAGGCGAAATTGATGAAATATTCGCCGACGCGGCTGGCCTGCAGGAAGGCCGCAAAGGTGATAAACAGGATGATATAAGTCGATGACACGGCAGTCGTCGGCCCCAGTACGCCGACATCGGTGTAGATACGCGCGAAAAAGCGCTCCGGGCTGTAGCCGCGATGGTTCAGGAAGCCCGGCAGCCAGGGGCCGAGGAACCCGTAGGCGATGAATACCGCCACGATGACCACCAGCGCAAGCCCGGCCAGCCGCCGGGTCAGCTCCAGTATCAGAATGATGCCTGCAATGGCAGCATACATGTCATTGACATGCGGGAAGACGCCTGCGCGATTGCGCAGAAAACCTGCATGGGCAATGATATAGATGCCGACCGTCAGGGCGGCAAAGGCCAGCACGATATCGGCCAGCGCGATGCGCCCCCGGTCGCGCCCCGGATAGAGCCAGCTTGCCAGAAGTGCCAGCGACGTGCCCGCTATTAACGGCCAACCGAAGCTGTATTTCATCTGATCGGGCGGCGCGCCCATGGCGATCAGGTTATCCGTCGCGACCGCAAGAATGATCTGCACCAGCGCCACACCGACGCCCAGCGCAGCGAGCGCCACCAGCACCAGCTCGGGCAGCGACCGCCTGTCACTGTCATCGCTCGTTTGCGGAAACACCGTCGCCGAATACAGCAGAAAGCCCAGAATCAGCCCACCGGTCACATGGCTGAGCCGGTAGACCCAAGTTTCCAGCGGATAGAGATTCATCGCAATGATATGAAAGGCCGTATAGGCGATGCAGGCCAGTGCAATGACAACCCCCAGCACCCCCGGCGGCACGCGCTGGTTCGACATGACGATCTCGCGGTCCACACCGTCAGCGATACTTTCGGGCGCGACTTCACCCTTGAGCAGTTTGTCAGGGTCGGATGTCTTCGGGTTCGGATCCGTCATTCCATGGCCTCTCAAAGCTGACTGGGATGTCCGTCGCAATTACAGGCAAAAGGCCACGCAAGGTGGCCTTTTGCGCGGGTCAACGACCCTTCACGTTTCAGCCCTGAAGCTCGGGGTCGATGGCGAAGCCATTCTCCTCGAACCAGCGCACCGCGCCCGGATGGAACGGCAGGAAGGCGTTATTGGTGAAGTTCTCGGGCAGGGTTGCCGCAGCCGCCGCATGGATCTGCATCATGCGCTCATTGTTTTCCATCACCAGCCTGGTGATCTCATAGGCCAGGCTGTCGGGCATATCGGCATGAACCACAGCGAAGTTCCACATCGCGACCGAGTTCTGATCGTCTTCCTGACCGGAATATGTCCCCGCCGGAATGGTGAAATCCGACACTTCCGGGAAGGCCTCGAGCACAGCGGCATGTTCTTCATCGCTGAAGGAGAAGGTGCAGGCATCCGCCTCTGCCGAGATCTGCGAGAAAGCGGCAATCGGCAACCCTGCGGCAAAGACAAACGCATCGATCAGCCCGTCCTGCAACTGGCCTGCCGCGTCAGCTGCCCCGGCGAAAGACGTATTCGCCTCGATATCCAGCGCAGTCAGGATGCGCGGCCAGTAGGTGCCGGGGGTGCCGCCTGCCGGGCCGACACTGACGCGCTTGCCCGCCAGATCGCTGACCGAGCTGATCCCCTGGCTGCAAAGCGCAATGCCCTGAAACGGGGTCTCATACATCGGGAAGAGCGCCCGCACATCGGTGTGCGGCAGACCCGGTGCCAGTTCGCTCTCGCCATTCCAGGCTTCGAACATCGGCCCCATGGTCACGAGCCCGATATCATGCTCCTGCATCTGCAAGAGCGTCACATTCTGAACCGGACCGCCGGTCACTTCACCGCTGGCATTGATGCCCAGCTCTTCCGAGATGAACGAGGCCAGACCATTGCCATAGACGAAATAGACCCCGCCCTGGCTGGCCGTGCCAACCGTCAGATCCGACGGCCAGCCATCGCGATCCTGCGCAGATGCCATTGACGCTGACATGAGCGCTGCTGCGGCCAGAGCCGTGAAATTGGTATAACGCATTGGGACCTCCCCTTTATGGTGCGTAATGTATCCATGCGCGCGCTCCCCCCTCCATGGGCGAACGGCGGCATGGATGGCAGTGAAAGGGCTCAGCCGACATATTGCAAGCAGCGCCCCTGCAGAAAACAACTTCGTTAGCGCCGAAGATACGCTTAATGTATAGGAATCTACACATCGTTGACAGGTAATGTGTCGACATCCACACATGATATGCGCTAGTCCAGCGGCCCCTGTGACGCTGCAGTCTGGAACTGCGTCTTGTCGAGCCCATGCTTCACCAGCTTGTCATAGAGCGCCTTGCGCGACAGGCCCATCGATTCATAGACTGGTTTCAGGGCACCATGGTGACGGATCAGGGCATCGACAAGCAGCTTGCGTTCATGCGCGGCCATCTGCTGCGCCAGTGTCTGCGTCTCTGTCCGGCCGCCAGCGACCTCGGGTGCTGCATCAAGGCGCAGCACGACACGTTCGGCGGCATTGCGCAATTCCCGGACATTTCCCGGCCAGGGCGCACGGGCCAGCTCCGCCAGCGTTGCCGGGCTGACCTGCGGCACGGGCAAGCGGTGACGCGCCGCCGCCTCGGACAGAAGCCGCATGAACAGCGCCGGGATATCCTCGACGCGCTCGGACAAGGCCGGGACATGCAGGCTGAGCGCGTTGAGCCGATAGAGCAGATCCGCCCGGAACCGCCCCGCCGCGACCTCGGCTTCCAACGCCACGCGGCTGGTGGCGATGAAGCGCAGGTCCAGCTCATGCAGGACATTGGACCCCAGCGGCGAGATCACCCGGTCCTGCAAGACCCTGAGCAGCTTGCCCTGCACATCGAGCGGCATGGCCCCGATATCATCGAGCAGCACTGTGCCGCCGCGCGCATGGTCGAACTTGCCCACCCGCGCGCGGATCGCACCGGGAAAAGCCCCCACCTCGTGGCCGAAAAGTTCTGATTCGATCAGGGTCTCTGGCAGGGCGGAACAGGTGATCGCGATGAAAGGCTGCGCGGCCCGGGCCGAGAGGTCATGCAGCGCGCGGGCGACGACCTCTTTTCCAGTGCCAGTCTCGCCGATGATCAGCACATCGGCATCTGACGGGCCAATCGTGCGCATCTGTCGGCGCAGCTGGATCATGGCATTGGAGCGCCCGATCAGCCGTGCCTCCAGATCATCGGCCTGCCCGGCCACAGCGCGCAACCGGCGATTGTCGAGCACAAGCTGGCGGAACTCCATCGCGCGCCGGGCGATCGCGGCCAGCTGCGCACCGGAAAACGGTTTTTCGATGAAATCATGCGCCCCTTCGCGCATGGCGCGCACCGCAAGCGGCACATCGCCGTGACCCGTGATCAGGATAACGGGAATATCTGCGTCGATTTCATGGATGCGCGTCATCAGGGTCATGCCATCCATGCCCGGCATGCGGATATCGGTGATGACCACGCCGCTGAAACCAGCGGTGATGCGTTCCAGCGCAGGCTGCGCGCGCTCGAACCCCTCGACACCCAGCCCCGCGAGTTCAAGCGCCTGTTCGGTCGAGGCACGCAAATCCGCATCATCATCGACCAGAAACACCTTGGCCATGATCATTCTGCGGCCTCGGCTGTCGTGACCGGGGCCGCCTGCAGGTCCAGGGTGAAGACCGCGCCGCCCTCGGGGTGATTTTCGACGCTGAGCGCGCCACCGAAATCGCGCATGATATTATAGGAAATCGACAGGCCGAGCCCCAGCCCCTTGCCAACTTCCTTGGTCGAAAAGAACGGATCGAAAATCCGCGCCTGCAAGCCTTCGGCCACACCCGGCCCGTGATCGCGCAGCGTGACGCACACCCGGTCCCCGAGCGCCTGCGCGCGCAGATGCAGGCGCTTGTCCTCGCGCCCCTCGACCGCGTCAATCGCGTTGCTGATCAGATTGACCAGCACTTGTTGCAGCCGCACTGGCCCGGCCACGACATGCACAGGCGCTTCACCCAGATCGACCTCAAGCGTGACACCGGTCTTGCGCAAACGCCAGCCCAGAAGCTCCTGCGCCTCGCTGATCGCCTCGGCCAGGGCGACGGCGCACAATTGCTGGTTGGGTTTGCGCGCGAAATTGCGCAGATGGCGGCTGATCCGGGTCAGACGGTCGATCATGCCAAGAATGCGGGCGATATTTCCCTGCGCCTCGTCCCGGCGGTCCTGCTCCAGCAAAAGCTGCGCATTCTCGGCATAGTTGCGCGCGGCCCCCAGCGGCTGGTTGAACTCATGGCTGAGCGCCGCCGACATCTGCCCCAGAGCCGCCAGCTTGCCCGCCTGCACCAGCTCGCTCTGCGTCTTGCGCAGCTGCGCTTCCGTCGCGCGACGCTCGGAAACCTCTTCCTCGAGCGCGACATTCGCCGCGCGCAGCTGGCCTGTGCGCAGCGTCACCTGACGTTCCAGATCATCCTTGGCGGCCTGTTCCATTTCCAGCCGCAAAGCCAATTGCCGCCGCCGCTGCCAGATGAACAGTGCGGTCAGCGCAAACAGCCCTGCGGCCAGCAGGCCAATCGCCACAGTGGCAACGGCCTGCACCCGCGCCATGCGCGTGGGCAGCAGCACCTGCACAGTCCAATCCGCCTGCGGCATATGGCTCTTGACCACCAGATATTCACTTGCCACCGCATCCTGCCCATGACCCGAGAGCAGCCGGAACCCGGCGCGGTCGCGGCGGGTCTGGAAATCGATCTCGCCCAGGGTGGCATTGGCATAGCGCCGGGTTTCCTGCGTGCGCGCCAGTCGCTCCGGGGTGAGCGCACCGAAAGCATGAAACAGCCAGTCAGGGCGGTTGGACAGAAAGACGATATCTTCGGGATCCGTGACGATGATGCGCAGATCCTCCGACGCCCAGGCTGTTTCCAGATCATCCACATCGACTTTCAGCACCATCACGCCCCGACGCTGGCCTGCGACATCAATCGCCGCGCCAAAATAATACCCGCGCTTGTCGGATGTGGTGCCCAGCGCGTAAAACCGCCCCTGCCCGTGTTCCATCGCATCGAAGAAATAGGGACGGAAGGCGAAATTGCCGCCGACGAAACTATGCGGCTGGTCGAAATTCGACGCGGCCAGCGTTTCGCCATCGCGGTACATGACATACAGGTCCGAGGCGCCCAGCAATTCGGCTGTGTCGCGCAAATAGGTATTGGCCGCCATGATCAGGTCAGGGTCGCGCGGGGCCAGCAAAAGCGAGCGGACGGCGCGTTGATCCGCCAGCAGTTCCGGCAACCTCTCGAATCGTTCCAACTGGCCGCGAATTGTCGATTCAGCCAGGTTCAGCGTGTTCTGGCCCCGGTCGTGCAAGTCCTGAAAGCTGCGGGTCAGGGCCTGCTGATGCGCGAGCCATGTGAGCAAAGCAAGCATCGACAGCGCAAAAGCCGCGCCTGCCCAGATCAGCCCCTTGCCCGGTTGTCGCATCGCGCCCTGCCCGCTGAGTTCCCCCTGCCGAGCATTTAGCACGGACCGGGCGCGCGGTGTCAAATGCGTGGCTCAGGCATTGAACAGGAAATGCAGCACGTCGCCGTCCTTGACCTCGTAGCCCTTGCCCTCGACCCGGAACTTGCCGGCATCCTTGGCCCCGGCTTCGCC
>SKRP01000265.1 GCA_007118445.1 Natronohydrobacter sp. | reverse complement strand
GCGCCGGGCATGGCTTGCCTCCGGTACAGTGTCGGCACGGGGGGCGATCTGCGGCCAGCCTGCAGGCACTTCTTGTGCCGGCCCAGCTGACCGGATCGGCTGGTCAAGCCAAGACACCCCGGCCCGCGCGCTGTGGTGGTCGATCAACAGCTCCTGAAGCTGCGGGTCGAGCACACAGCCAAAGTCTGCGGCGCTGTCATGCGCGGCCAGAAGATCGATCAGAAAGCTGTGGGCATGGTTTGGCATCGGCAACTCCGGGTCATGGGGATGGGTTGCCGGGCCGCCTGCGCAGGAATCGCGCGGGTTGACTGGGTGCATGATTTCTGACAATTATAGTCGGGCATGTAAACCCCTTGTTGCATGCAGGACGGTGCCGCATTGCCGCCAGATGATTACCGCCAGCTTCGTGCCAGCCGATTTCCTCGAAACCGCCACGGAGCAAACATATGCGCAAATCAACTCTTCTCGTTGCCACGCTGGGCCTGTCGCTGATGGGTCTGTCCACCCCTGCCACTGCCGATGCTCTGGAAGCGTGGCAATTTTCGCATGGCGGCTTTGTCACAGCCTCTGACGTGCGGGCGCATAACGGTCTGCCGCAGGATCGCGGTGATATGCTGACCGCGCTCAATGCCGATAACCCTGACTGGACCGAAGCGCTGACAGTCTATACCTGGGGCCGCAACTTCCCGTGGCGCAACATGACCCACTCGCTGGGCCGGTTCGCCGACAATTACAACGGCGCGATGCCTGCTGTCGTGCCGCACTCGGTCGCGCATTGGGGCGATCCCAGCTTTGCAGTGGGGCCGGTCTACTCGGCGCTGGCAGGGACCGGCCTGTTCTACCAGCTTGCTGATGAGGCGCGCATCGCCTTTGTCGAGGCCGCGACACTGGCCACGATCATCAACTGGACACGGTTCGAACTGGCCATGTCTGAACGCAAGGCATTGGCGGCAGAGCCGAACTGGGCGCTCACCAATGGCAGCCCCAAGAACTGGAATGAGATATTTGCTTTCCACTGGGGGCCAGAGGGGCAGCACTCGGTCCATGCCGCGCTCGAGGCTATCCCGGAGGGCGCGCAGGTGAATGCCGCGCTCTACACTGCGCTGGCCGAGGGACAACCTCATCTGCTGGAAGAACGCTGGGCCGAGGACGAGGCAGCCGTGGTCGACCGGCTGTTGCATGAAGGATCGCTGCGCCTGTTCCATGCGGCCCTACAGGGGGCCGAGGACGCGCCCGATGACGCCGCCAGGCTGCAGGCGGTTATGCAGGCGCGCGGCCTATGGTTAGCTGCGGCAGAAGCGGTTCTGACCTTGAGCCCGGATGAGGTGGAGACCATCGAGGAAGCGCTTGCAGGATCAGGCGATGCGGCCCTGTTGCCCTTCGCGCGCGAGGCCGTGGAGGCAGCCTTGGTCGCCCTTACCGGCTGAGGGCACTCGCCAAGCGTATCTTGACGCGGATCAACGATGCGATGTGCGTGGCCGGGTTGGATATCAAGGGAATCCTGGTGCGATGCAGCAATTCCTGCGACCAGACGCGACAAGGCGGCGCGCGCTCGCGCCGCCTGGAGTATTTGGCGCACATTCCCCATGCGCAACGTGTTCAATATTGCGACAGGGCGCGCCATGGATGATCTGACAGACGGCATGGGCGTCGCAGGGATACGCCTAAAGCCTATCAATTTAGTCGGAATTTACTGGATATATCGCGCCTTTGGCTGTAAAGTTGGGGAATTGCCAAGTGAGACACCCATGCAAAATACTGCGCGCGCAAGAGAAACAGCCCCGATCCCGCTGGTTCAGGATCCGGCCCTGACGCTTCTGCGCCTGCTGATGCGGCAATGTCGCGCAAAAGCGCGTGTCGAAGTGTTCGAGACCTGTCGCTTGCTGTTGCATAGCCCGCGCGAAGGGGTGCAGGATTATGCTGATGCGCTCCTGCGGATTCTGAGCACGGCCTTGCCCAAGGGGCCGGTGATCCACGATCTGCGCGCGCATGAGCGGTCTTTTGACGAAGAGTGGCTGCTCGCGCTCTTTGCCGCCCTGCAGCGCGACGATCATTGCAGCGCCACCTTCTTGCTGCGTGCACGTTTGCCGCTGCATCTGCGCCGCCCCGTGGGGTGGCTGGCGTCCGAACTGGTGCAGCGCATGGCTGTCATGACCGAGCAAAACCCTCAAGATTAGAATAATTCTAAAAAACTTCTTGAACTGGCTGTCCGCCTGCACTAGCTATTCTGTCGAGCGGATAGCCAGCCAGATGCCAGCCAGTTCCGTGTTATCATTTCCAGGACTTGTAACACGAAAGGGAGGGTCATGACCCAGACCGCAGAACAATTGACACCCAGCGCCAAGGACGCGATCTGCGAAGCGCTGAACCAGGCCGTTGCAGAAACCGCTGTCACGACGATGCTGGCGCAGAATTTCCACTGGAACGTGACCGGGATGGCCTTCGGGGCGCTGCACGACCTGTTCCAGAAGATTTACGAAGATCACTTCACCGCGCAAGACGATCTGGCCGAGCGCGTCAAGGCGCTTGGCGGCCATGCCGAAGGGCAGTTGGCCGGAATGCTCAAGCGCTCGAAAGTGGGCGAGCATGATGGCCATGCGACAGCCGAAGTGATGGTCGAGACACTTGCCAAGGCCCAGGAAACGGTCGCGGCGACCCTTGCGGGCGTGGCGTCTGTCGCGGAAGAGCATGGCGATCTGCTGACGCAGGATCTGGCCATCGCACGCGGGCAGGTGCATGAGAAATTCGCCTGGCTGCTACGCGCGCATCTGGGCTAGAGCGCGGTCAGTGCCCTAGATCGGGCACTTGACCCCTTTCCTGGCGCAGCGTCGGGCGTAGGCGTCAGCCCAGTGGCTGTATTTGCCCAGACCCTTCTGCTGATGCACCAGCATGTCCAGAAAGGCATGCTGGTGTTCTTCTTTTTTCAGCTTCTTGAACATGGATTTCTGCGCCTTGGTCATCGAACAGCCAATGCAATGGCCTTCGCGCTTGAACTTGCACACATCGATGCAGGGAGAGGGGATTTTGCTCATGGTCTGACCTGACTTGCCTGCATATGCGCGGGCGGCTGGGTTATTTGGTGAGGATCAGCTTTCCGGCGCGGGTGATGCGCAGTGTGTAGATCTGGCCGTCCAGATCGATATGGGCTGTCGTGCCGTCCTGTGTCAGGCTTCGCGCGCGGTGCATCGGAATGCTGTGGGCGGCATGCGCCTTGCATTGCTCAAGGGGTCTCAGGCGTCGGGGGTCTTCACGCATATGTCCCACCCTGGCAAGGTGCCGGTCGGATCGCAGGAATAGAGGGCTTGCACATCTGGCGCGCTCCTTGAGCTGGTACTGGATGCGCCGGGCTGACGTGACGTTCTGGCTAGGCATTGAATAGTAACTGACAGAAACACTCGGTTTTGTCAATCTGACGCATGCGGGGAATATTGCTCAATTGGTGCAACACAGTCGCAGGTTCACATCGGCGCATCCGCCCCGATGCCGAAACGCGCGCTTGCACAGGATCGCACGTGCCAGGGGGCTATCGCTCAGGCTGAACCTGCCCGGCACCGCGCGTTTGTGGCTGAAAGGCCAGCACCGCAGCGCTGGCCTCTGACTGCTCAATTCATCGAAGCTGCGATCAGGGGAAGCCGACCCGGTCCCAGACGCTGATCGCTGCGGCCTGGTTCGACCCGTAGACAGCCTTGTTGGTGTCGCTGCGGGTGAAATCGGCCCAGTCGCGCATCGGACCGGTGACGGTCACGTCTTCTACAACGGGCCATTCATTGTTCTGATCGGCCAGGATCGACTGAACCGTGGGCGAGGTCATGAATTCAATCAGCGCCACAGCATTCTCTGGGTTCGGCGCATTTGCCAGAACGCCCATGCCAGAGATGTTCACATGTGTGCCACGATCATCCTGATTGGGGAAGATGGGCAGCACGCGCGCAGCCGCTTCGCGGTCAGCCGGGTTCTGCGAGGTCTGCAACCGGCCCCAATAGTAGCTGTTGGCCACGGCCAGATCGCATTCACCAGCCGCAACGCCGCGGATCTGGTCCGTATCCCCGCCCTGCGGCCGACGTGCCAGATTGTCAAGGAAGCCGCGCGCCCATTCCTCGGCCCCCTCTTCGCCATGCACCTTGATCATCTCGGCCATCAGCGACAGGTTGTAGATATTCGAGGAGGTGCGCAGGCACACGGTCAGGCCCAGATCAGGGTCAGCCAGATCTTCGTAAGTGTTCACGTTTTCCGGGCGTCCGTTTTCGACATTGTAGTAGATCACGCGGGCGCGCGTGGTCACGCCGAAGAACAGACCATCAGGGTGGCGCATGTCTGCGGGCACCCGCTCTTCCAGCACGGCGCTTTGCACAGGCTGGAACAGATCACGCGCGACCGCCATATGCAGACGGCCTGCATCGACAGTCCAGAACACATCGGCGGGGCTGTTCACGCCCTCTGCCTCGATCCGGGCGACCAGTTCGTCGCCAGAGGCTTCGATCAGGTTCACGGTGATCCCGGTCGCCTCGGTGAAAGCCTCGAAGATGGCATAATCGGTGTCATAGTGGCGCGACGAGAACAGATTGACTTCATCTGCAAAGGCCGGAAGCGCGACGCTCAGCGCGAGGGTCGAGACAGCTGCGACTCGAAACATGGAAAGACTCCTTTTGAGTGTGTCTTGCCTGCCTGGGGCGCAGCACGCCCTCTGGGTTGGCGGATCAGGCAGGGATATGCCTGCCTCGCGCACCAGTTAACGCATTTCCAAGTGGTTGACAAGAACGCTCAACAATTCGTAAGGACAATCTATCATAGTTTGAAAGCCTCTCATGACCTCGTCCCTCGACCTGCAGCCACACCAAACCGGCCTGAAGAGGTGGCGCACCTCGCCATGGACCAGTGTGGCGGTCCTGATCATCGCCGTCATCCTGCTGCCGATCGTGACAGTTCTCAGCCGGGTTTTTGTGCCTTCGGACGGGATCTGGGCGCAGATCGCCGGGACAGTGCTGCCGCTTTATGTGCAGAATTCCCTGATCATGGTGGGCGGGGTTCTGACCCTCGCTGTGCTGATCGGGGTAACGACGGGGTGGCTGGTGGCAGCCTATGACTTTCCGGGGCGGCGCGTTTTCGAATGGGCGCTGATGCTGCCCATGGCGATGCCCGCCTATGTGATCGCCTATGTCTATTTTGACCGGCTCAGTTATTGGGGGCCCGTCCAGACCTGGCTGCGCGAGTTGTTCGGCTGGGGGCGCGGCGATTACTGGTTTCCGCAAATGGCCTCGCTGCCCGGTGCCATCATGCTGATGGCGCTGGTGCTTTACCCTTATGTCTATCTGCTCTCGCGCGCGGCCTTCCTTGGCCAGTCGCAAGACATGATGGATTCGGCCCGCGCATTGGGGCATAGTCGTGCGCGCGCGTTCCGGTCTGTCGCGCTGCCCATGGCCTGGCCTGCCATTGCTGCCGGTGCTGCTTTTGTCGCGATGGAAACACTGGCCGAATATGGCGCGATGGTGCATCTGGGTGTGCAGACCATGACCACGGGGATTTTCCGGACATGGTTCGGGCGCGGCTCGCCAGTGGCGGCCTCACAGTTGGCCGCGCTGCTTGTGTGTTTTGTGACCACTGCCTTTCTGATCGAGCGTATCATTCGCGGCAGCAGACGTTTCGACAGCAATCGCGGTGGACGCTCGCGTGCGCTCAAACGGATTCCCCTTGGCCATGGGCAAGCATTACTGGCTGCTGTGGTCTGTGCGGTCCCGGTGCTGCTCGGGTTCCTGCTGCCTGCAGGTGAATTGCTGCGCCTGTCGATCATCGCAGGTGACCCGTTCTGGGGGCCGCGCTTCTTCGCTTTCATCCGCAACAGCATCACACTGGCAGGTGCGGCAGCCCTGATCCTGATCTGCCTCGCGATTTTCCTCAGTTATGCGCGCCGCCAGCAAGGTGGCATGGCAATCAGTGCGGCGATGCAGGCGGCCTCGATGGGTTATGCGATGCCGGGCGCTGTGATCGCTGTGGGCGTGCTTACGCCCTTGGGTTTTTTCGACAACACAGTCGACAGCTTCATGCGTGCGCAATTCGGCATCTCAACGGGGCTCCTGCTCAGCGGCACCATTGTCGCGCTGCTGTTTGCCTATGTGGTGCGCTATCTGGCCGTCGCGCTCAAGACTGTCGACACGGCCTTTCAGCGCATCCCGCCCAGCATGGATGACGCCGCGCGCAACCTGGGCGAAGGTCCGTCGGGCGTGCTGATGCGCGTCCATGTGCCGCTGTTGCGCCGCGGCGTGCTGGCAGCGGCCATCTTCGTCTTTGCCGATGTGATGAAGGAATTGCCCGCGACCATCATCCTGCGGCCCTTCAATTTCGACACGCTGGCCATCCGCACCTTCCGGCTGGCACAGGACGGACGACTTGAAGAAGCATCAACTTCGGCGCTGCTGATCGTCGCGGTGGGCATATTACCCGTGATCATCCTCAGCCGCGCCATGAACCGGTAGCCTGGACCTGATCCGCTTCTGCGAGATAGTGCGGAGAATGTTGACGATAGCTGTCATCTGCTGCCTTGAAAGGCGAGTATGGCTGTTGTCACCTGAACCACCGATTCCACCGAATGACTGCGCTCCGCCCGATGCGAGGGTGACGACAGGAACGACGTGCCCGGCCCAGAGCCGCACGTCAGCCAACCCTCAGAGCGGCGGTGCAAAATCAGGCCACGGTAGCGGCGGGATGGTCTCGCTGCGGGCGGAGTAAAATCCTGCCACTTTTCCCTTCTTGCGTCAGCGGGCAAGGTGGGGAGATCCATACCCTGGAGCTTTACAAGAAGGTTCGTCTGGCCTGCGCGGAGGGCATGAGCGCGCGGGGTGAGCCATGAGTGCGCCCAATGGGCAACTCCGAGCGACAATGGCGACGCCGCACAGCGATGCCTATTTCGTGCGGGCCAAATCCGCGTCAACGGGCACCGCGAAACCCGTCTTGACGCTATCCATAACCGCGCTGGTGCGGAAGCGCAGCACATTGTCCTCTGCAAAGAAATGGCGGCGGGTGAAAGCTTCGAAATCTGCCATGTCGCGGGCTGACAGGATCAGGATGAAATCAGCATTTCCGGTCACATAATAGCATTGCATGACCTCGGGCGCGGCCTGCATTGCGGTCTTGAAGCGGTCCAGGTCGGCCTTGCGTTCGTTTTGCAAACTCACTTCGACAATCAGGCTCAGTCCGCGCCCGACACTGACGGGATCAAGAACCGCGATTTCGGCCTTGATGATCCCGGAGCCTCGCAGCCGCGCCATGCGCTTGCGGCAGGCATCTGGCGACAATCCGACCTGATGCGACATCGCCTCGGCCGTGGTGCGGGCGTTTTCTTGCAGGATGTTCAGAATGTAAGCATCGAATCTATCCATCCCAGTAGATAGGCGGAAATCCGGCCTATAGGGAAGGCGATAGCGTGGATTGTTCCGAAAGTCGGCCTGAATTATCGCAATGCATCTGAAATCAGGCGCAGAGCATTTTGTTTTTTCCGGCTCCCTTGTCGGCATTTGCGATAGAGTGTGACCAGACAGAACAGGATCAGGAATGCTGCAACATTTGACAAATCCCTGGCGTGGACATGGATTACCAGCGGCTGGGCTGGCCCCTCTCGCGGATGCAGGCGAAGTGACTGCGCTTTTGTCCGGCTGCCCTGCACATGCCCCGACACCATTGCGCGACATGCCAGCACTTGCGGCGGTATCAGGGGTCACGCGCGTCAGCGTGAAAGATGAACGCCAGCGCATGGGGTTGGGCAGTTTCAAGGCGCTCGGCGCCGCACATGCCATCGCGCGCGAAGCCGCTGCATGTGCAGGCGCTGACCTGTGTCATGCGTTGATGGGGCGCGTCTATGTGACGGCCAGTGCGGGCAATCACGGGCTGTCAGTGGCGGCAGGTGCGCGCCTGTTCGGCGCGCGGGCGGTGATCTACCTCTCGGCCACTGTGCCGGACCCATTCGCCGACCGCCTGCGTGCCAAGGGGGCCGAAGTCATCCGCGCCGGGGCGGATTACGAGGCCAGCATGAAGGCCGCAGCCGATGCGGCCGAGGCGCAGGGCTGGACGCTTTTATCCGACAGTTCATGGCCCGGATATACCGAATTGCCGTTGCGCGTGATGGAAGGCTATCTGCAACTGGCGGCTGAGGTCGCCATGCAGATCGACACGGTGCCCAGCCATATCCTGTTGCAAGCAGGGGTCGGCGGGCTGGCGGCGGCGGTCGCGGCCCATGCGCGCCTTGTCTGGGGGGACGGCCCGCAGATCATCATCGTGGAGCCCGAAGCGGCCCCGGCCTTGATGGAGGGTATTCGCGCGGGGCAAGTGGTCGAAACCTCCGGCCCTGCCTCCTGCATGGGCAGGCTCGATTGCAAGGCCGCGTCGATGATTGCCCTGACTGGTCTGGCGCGGGATGCGGATGTCTTTGTGACGATCAGCGAGGCCGATGCCCGGCGGGCCGCCGAATTGCTCGCCGAGCATGGTTTGCCGACGACGCCTTCGGGTGCGGCGGGGCTGGCAGCGCTGGTTGCGGGGCTGGACCTGCCCGCCGATGCGCATGTTCTGGCGATCCTGAGCGAAGGGCCCGAGGATGGCTGAG
>SKRP01000045.1 GCA_007118445.1 Natronohydrobacter sp. | reverse complement strand
GCGCTGGGCGGGCAGGACTGTCATGCGCAGGCGTCAGGCGCGCATACCGGCGATATTTCCGCGCAGATGCTGGCCGATAGCGGGGCGCGCTATGTGATCCTGGGCCATTCCGAACGGCGCGCGGATCACGGGGAAAGCTCGGCGGATGTGGCGGCCAAGGCGCGCGCGGCCCATGCGGCATGTCTGCGCGCGATCATCTGTCTGGGCGAGACCGAGGCCGAGCGCGATGGCGGGCAGACATTGGATGTCGTCCTGAGCCAGCTTGCGCAGTCGCTGCCCGACGGGGCGGATGCCGCCAATACCGTGATTGCCTATGAGCCGGTCTGGGCCATCGGCACCGGGCGCACCCCGACGCTGGAACAGATTGCCGAAGTGCATGATGCGCTGCGCGAGAAGCTGCCTGATGCGGCGATTTCATTGCTCTATGGCGGGTCGGTGAAGCCCGGCAATGCCGCCGAGATCTTCGCGATTGCCAATGTCGATGGTGCCCTGGTCGGGGGAGCCTCGTTGAAAGCTGCGGATTTCGGGGCTATACTGGCCGCCTTAGATGTGGCCTGAGAGCTTGCAGTTTGGTCGTGCAGCAGAGTGCCAATCGCGTGGGATAGTCGAGAGCAATCTCTCTTTGTGACATGCTCCGTGTGTGTGGCAGATGCACCAGAATATCACGCCAGTCCGATTACGCTCAGGCGTTCGGTATGCACAGATCCTATGCTGGGTCAGGCAGGCTGCGCGGCTTTTTCTTGTAACCGCACAAAACGCCATTTTTTCAGGAGTTTGATTTGCTAGAAGCTTATCTCAGGGGACTGCTCGGGCAGGTAATTGTATATTTAGGCCTCGGGCTTTTGGTGGCTGGCTGGCTGCTCGAGTTCCCGCCTATGATGATAATATCTCCTGTTGTGCTGCTGGTGGGCGGTTACATGCACTATGTCTCGCAGCAGACAACGCGCCTGCTCTCAGGTGACCACGGCGAAGTTTACCCTGGCAGCCGAAAAGCTGTGCCAGAGCGGATCACGCAAAGCTACAAGGGGCCGCGCGATCTGACCTTGGGCGAATATCAACTCTATCTTGTGGAACGCTACGCGATAGAGAAGAACAACACGCTGGAAAAATATGTGTGTGACGGCCGCGTGTTCGAAACTCTGCAGGCTGCGCTCGAAGAGGCGGACAAAATGGACCGCAACCCGCTTCCAGGGTCTGGCCTTGATCAGGCAGATACTCTGGGTATCACCCGCGACGAAGAGACGGGGCGCTTTATCGTCGCAGGCAAATCCTATGACAGTTTTTCGCGCGCTGCACGCGCTGCGATGGATGATCAACAGCGCGGCAAGTAAAGGTGGTGATGTTTCATTGTGCGTCCCTGCGCCAACGCCACACGACGTCGCGCTAATTATCACGGGCGCTGCCCGGAATGCGACCGATCTGTCAGATGCTTGGGAGATGGGTCAGACCCGGTAGCGCATCGTAGGCGTGACCAAAGCGGCAAAGATCACGCCGGCAACAAAGCCTCCCAGATGCGCTTCCCACGCGACCAGCCCGGACAGGGCAACCCACAGGATCAGGTTCAGCAGCACCAGCCCCAGAAGCGAGCGCCAGAGCGGGCGCATCGACACCCTGCGGTGCTGCCGCAACTGCCATTCCCAGAATTTCCACGCGCCGATCAGCCCGAAGACAGCGCCGGACGCGCCCACCATCGGGGTCTCGGATCCTGACAGCAGCGCGAAGCCCGCCGCGCCGCCAATGGCTGACAGGATATATAGCAGCAGAAAGCCTTTCGCGCCGACACGCGCCACAGCGATCCCGCCGAGGGCCAGCAGCGCGATCATGTTGCCGATCAGATGCAGCAACCCGCCATGCAGCAGCGCATAGGTCAGGAACATGGCCTCGCGCTGCAGCGCATAGAGCGGCTCCCAGCCATGCAGCAGGCCGTTCCAGAACGCGCCATGCAACAGCAGCTGTCGCCGCAGGCCGCTACCTGCGAAGAAGCTGGCTTCCAGCAATGTCAGCACGATCTCGGGCAGGCAGGTCAGCGCCACCAGCCAGATGACGACAGGCGCATTGGCGCGCGTGGGCAGGGAAACATGCTGCGAGTTCATGAAGGCCGATGTGACACTCTCATCGATCTGGCGCAAGTCTTGCCCCGACATCCGCGCCGGTTTTGTGGGCCAGGAGCGGCGTGACATGGTTTTCAGTAGCCAGTGCTGTAAAGAACCGTCCGCATGGTGCGCAGAACCAGCCAGATATCCGTCCGGAAACTCAGGCTACGCGCATATTCGATATCCAGTTCGGCGCGGCGCTGGAAATGCGACTCATTACGCTCGGAAACCTGCCACATCCCCGAAATCCCCGGACGCAGTGAGGTATAGACCGGCAGCGCCGGACCGTAGAGGAATTTCTGGTCGGGCAGCATCGGGCGCGGGCCAAGCAGGCTCATGGTGCCATTCAGGACATTCCAGAGCTGCGGCAGTTCATCGATCGATGTCTTGCGCAGAACGGCCCCGAAGCGGGTGATGCGCGGATCGTTCTTCAGCTTCTGGGTTGTCTCCCATTCGCTGCGCATGCCGGGATTCTGAGCGAGGATCTTGTCGAGTATCTTGTCGGCATCGGGATACATGGTGCGGAATTTCCAGATCCGGAAGCATTTGCCGCCTCTGCCGATCCGGTCTTGCGCGTAGAGCGGGCTTTGCCCCTGCAGCAGCAGGATCAGCGTGACCATGACAATGACCGGCAGGACGATTGGCGCGAGCATGGCGACCAGCGCGAGGTCGAACAGCCGCTTGCCGCCGCGACGATAGAAGCCGCCGCGCATGGCGTGCAGAACGGGCTGCTCCTGCAGCAGGACTGCCCCCTGGCGTGTCTGGTCTGTGTCCGGGCATACTTTTAGTGCCATGATCCGTTCCCCATTTTTGCAGACCGAATTGCGCGCGGCGAACGGGACGGGAAGTCCCAGGACGCGCGGAATGCCGCGTCGATTGATGTCTCGGAGCTATTAAGGTTGATATAGCGTTAACCCTGCTCCTCTGCACGGAAAATGACTGGCGCGACGCTGCGTTTCGCCCTGTTTGTCAGTCTCTCCTGGATTAGGTGGGGACAAATCGTGATATGGGCCGTGTTTGTTTCCGGTTGGGGGACAGCTTGTGGTTTTTGCAGGGGAAAGACGGAAAAATGATGGCAGGAGTAGCGAATCATTCAGGCATCTCGCGGCGTGATTTCACAGCGCCGCTGCAATTGCGCTTGAATCCTGCCATCCGGGGGCAGTACCCCATTGTCTGCAGGGTGGTTTGCCCTTGATCAATAGAGCGGCGAGGCCATGACACAGGGATTCAGTTCATATCTGGAGCATTTCGGCTTCACACAGCGCCCGTTCTCGCTGACCCCTGATCCGGAATTCCTGTTCTGGTCGGATGCGACCCGTGGTGCTTACACGATGCTGCAATACGGTCTGTCCACCCGCGCGCCCATCACGCTGATCACCGGCGAGATCGGGGCCGGCAAGACTGTCCTGTTGCAACATTTCATCGAAGAGATCGAGGATGATGACAGCCTGTCCATCGCGCTGGTGACGAATACGCGCCCCAAGACGCGCGAGATCCTGCAATGGCTGCTGCCCGAACTGACCAAATCCGACATCAGCGAAGAGGCAAAATTCCTGCGGGTGCAGGAATTTCTGGTGCAGGAATACAATGAGGGCCGCCGCGTGCTGCTGGTGATCGACGAGGCGCAGAACCTCTCGCTGGAAGCGCTGGAAGAATTGCGGATGCTGACCAATATCAATCTGGGCAAGGAAGAGGTGTTGCAGCTTTTCCTGATCGGCCAGCCCGAATTGCGCGACCATGTGCGCAGGCCCGAACTGGTGCAGTTTGCCCAGCGCGTGGCGGCTAACTACCATCTGCCCTATATGGAGTCCGGAACAGTGCTGAAATACATTGCTCACCGGCTGCGCATCGCGGGCGGACGCCCCGGCATTTTCAGCAAGCAGGCCGCAGAGCTGGTGCATGAGGCCACGGGCGGGGTTCCGCGCCTGATCAACCAGCTTTGCGACATGGCGCTGACCTATGCCTTCGCGCAGGAAGAGAATATGGTCAAGCGCTCCACTGTGCAGGCCGTGATCGATGACGGCATCTTTTTCGCGCCTTTCCCGAACAAGGGCTGAGCACGCTCACCAATGGCCGGTGTTTTCCATGCTGGCCCAGGGCTCAGTCAAGGGCAGGGCGTCGCCTTTTTGCAGCAACTCGATCGAGATATTGTCCGGCGAACGGATAAAGGCCATGCGCCCGTCGCGCGGCGGGCGGTTGATGGTAATGCCCGCGTCCTGCAATTCTGCGCATTTGACGTAGATATCGTCGACTTCATAGGCCAGATGGCCGAAATGGCGACTGTCCGAGGGCAGGCCGTCATCGCCATCCCAGTTGAAGGTCAGCTCGACCGGGCAGTCGGGTTGTCCCGGCGGGGCCATGAAGACCAGCGTGAAGCGACCGGCCTCGCTGTCATGGCGGCGGGTTTCCTGCAGACCCAGCAAGCGGTAGAATTCCATCGATTTCTCAAGATCCTTGACCCGGACCATCGTATGCAGATAGCGCATCCTGTCTCTCCTTGTGCTGTGCCTCAAAGATAGGCAGCGTGCATCCTGCTGCAATGGGGGTTCAGAATCAATCGCATCCGGTCTATGGTGCGCAACACCTCATCTTGTAGCGCGGGCAGGGCATGAAACAGTATCTGGATGGATTGCGCTTTATTCTGGAGAATGGCACCCCGTCGGATGACCGCACGGGCACAGGCACACTATCGGTGTTCGGGATGCAGATGCGCTATGATCTGTCAGGGGGTTTCCCGCTGGTCACCACCAAGCGCGTACATCTGAAATCTGTCATTCATGAACTGCTATGGTTCCTGTCTGGGGACACGAATATCGGATATCTGAAAGCCAATGGTGTCAGCATCTGGGATGAATGGGCCGATGATGCAGGCGATCTGGGGCCGGTCTATGGTCGGCAGTGGCGCGATTTCGGCGGGGTGGATCAGATCGCCGAACTGGTGCGCCAGATCCGCGACAGCCCCGACAGCCGCCGCCTGATCGTCTCGGCCTGGAACCCTGAAGATGTGCCGCATATGGCGCTGCCGCCCTGTCACACGCTCTGGCAGGTGCGCGTGCTTGGCGGCAAGCTGCATCTGCAACTCTACCAGCGCTCGGCCGATATGTTTCTGGGCGTGCCGTTCAACATTGCCTCCTATGCGCTGTTGCAGATGATGCTGGCGCGCGTCACCGGGCTGGAGCCCGGGCATTTCATCCACACGCTTGGCGATGCGCATATCTATTCCAACCATATGGAGCAGGTGCGCACCCAGCTGGAGCGCGCGCCGCGCCCGCTGCCGCGCATGGAAATCCTGCGCCGCCCCGACACGATCTTTGACTTCACCTATGAGGATTTCCGCATCCATGACTATGACCCGCATCCTGCGATCAAGGCCCCGGTGGCGGTCTGAATGCTGAGCCTGATTGTCGCCCGCGCGCGCAATGGCGCGATTGGCCGGGATGGAACCATCCCCTGGCACGCACCCGAAGATCTGGCCTTTTTCCAGCGCGAGACGCTGGGCGGTGCGCTGATCATGGGGCGCAGGACCTGGGACAGCCTGCCCAAACGTCCCTTGCCGCGCAGGCTGAACATTGTTGTCACATCGACCCCGCGCCCGGATGAAGACGGCACGCATTTCGTGTCGCTTGAACAGGCGCTTGATACAGCCCGCGCGGCGGGGCATTTGCGGCTCTATGCGATCGGGGGGGCGGCGATCTACAGCGCGTTTCTGCCGCTGGCTGACCGGCTTCTGATCACCGAGGTGGAACTCGACGTGCCGGATGCGGATACATTCTTCCCTGCTATTGCGCCCGGTGACTGGCGGCCCATGGACAGCCTGATCCTGCGCGATGATGCGCCGCTTTGCCGCGTTCAGGAATATCTGCGCAACCGGGACTGAGGCTTGCCGATCCGTGCGCGGCAGGCCAATACTGTGACAAGCAAGAGAAAGGCAGCATGATGCATATTCAGGTCAACACGGATAACACCATCGCGGGGCGCGAGGATGTGGTGCGTTTCGTCGAAACCGTGATCCAGTCCAAGCTTGGTGCAGTTTCGGGCGCGATCACGCGGGTCGAGGTGCATCTGCAGGATCAGAATGCCGAGAAGAAAGGCCCCGACGACAAGCGCTGCATGGTCGAGGTGCGTCTTGAGGGCCGCCAGCCGGTCAGCGCGACAGAAACTGCCGACAGCCTGCAATCCGCGATCACGGGTGCTGTGGACAAGATGCGCAATGTGCTCGACCGGGAATTGGGCAAGGCCCGCGCCCGGCGCTGAGCTCAGGTGTCACAGGTCAGATGTTGCGCGCGTGCCACAGCAGATAGCTGCCCTGCATCGCTGTAGAATTATGCAGAGATGCAGGGCAGTGATACAATATCTTGCATATCAGCGCTGCCAGAGCTTGATCCGACGTGCCGCGCGCACTGGCGGACGCAACCATGGCGCGTAAATTTCCTGCAATGCATAAACAAGTTACCCGCTCGAAATAGGCTGGATTGCCAGAGCCATGAAACCTGTGCTACTTATTGTCAACGAGACGTTAATGTCACGTTTCCAGACAGATGACCCTCCGCATCAAGAGAGGGCACTGAGCAGAGGCATAGGCAAGATGGGCTGGTCAATTGACCATCGTCGGCTATCCGTGATGCGCATGGCTTTCGTCCATGTGCAGCGGCGCTGTGCGATTGCGGCCCGAGAGGCAGGGTCATGGGCAGATATTTTCCTTTTACCGCAATGCGCGCGCTGCTGGCAGCCGCGCGTCAGCGATCCGGGCTTCCGGCGCGTCTGAGCTTTGGCGCAGCGCTGCTGCTGGGGCTTTCGGCCTGCCAGATGGGCCTGTCCGGCGACCGCTCAAGCCCGACCGAGCTTGCGGAAGCGCTGACAGAATACCGGGTGGTGCCCGCATCCCGTGCCTTTGTGAATGTGCCAAGCGCACTTGTGGTCATGGAGCGCGATCTTGGCGTTGCCACCGAGCAGCGGGTCACCCTGCCCAATGCGACATCGCTGGCGGGCGAGAACCTGATCCTGCTTCGGGCTCAGACGCGCGGTGCCAGCGGGGGACGGCTTTTGCTCGATGATGTGCTGGCACAGTTCGGCGGCCCTCCGGCACCGTTTTCTTCGGTGAGCGAAGGGGGGCTGACCGCGACCAGCGACCAGCATGGCGATATCACCTATACGGTCGCTCGGCCCGGCGGCGGTGTCACCTGCGTTCTGGCCTTTCGCCGCTCGCAGATCGGTGGGCGGGCATTGCCGCGCGGCACTGCGGCGCTGGACCTGATGATGCGCAATTGTGTGAGCGGCACGGTCGAGCAGGCGCTCGAACCCATCGGTGCGCAGGCCTTCGGACTGGGCGTGCCCCGGTCGGGCTGAAACCAAAGGTAGGAATTCATGGCTTTATTGATTGCAACTCGGAAATTACGCTTCGGAGAAATCTGGCTGGCCCTGCTATGGATCGCGCTTGTGGTGCCGCTTGCCATTCTGGCCAGTATCCCGACCTCGACCGCAGTGCAGGGGGCGTTGGGCCTGTTTGCCGTGATCCTCGTGGCTGTGCTGAAACCGGCCACCAAGCGCAATATCGCGGCGCGGTTCACGCTTCTGGCCGTGGCCAGTGCCATTGTCATGCGCTACTGGTTCTGGCGCGCGACCGAGACCCTGCCGCCTCTGGACAATCCGCTGTCCTTCGCGATTGCCGTGTCGCTTTTCGCGGTCGAAACCTACGCGATTTTCGTGTTTTTCATCAGCTCCTTCATCACCGCCGACCCGGTGGACCGGACCTTGCCGCCCAAGGTCGCGGCGGCGGATCTGCCGACAGTGGATATCCTTGTTCCCAGCTATAACGAGCCTACGGAGATGCTGGCCGTCACCCTGTCGGCGGCCAAGAACATGCATTATCCGGCGTCAAAGCGGACCGTGGTGCTATGCGATGATGGTGGCACTGACCAGCGCTGCAATCATGAAGACCCCGAAATCGCTGAACAATCCCGCAAGCGGCGGGCAGAGCTGCAGCAGCTCTGCGCGGAACTCGGGGTGGTCTATTCCACGCGCCCTAAAAACGAAAATGCCAAGGCCGGCAACATGTCGGCGGCGCTGGAGCGGCTGAATGGCGACCTGGTCGTGGTCTTCGATGCCGACCATGTGCCCAGCCGCGATTTTCTGGCCCGGACGGTTGGCTATTTCGTCGAGGATCCGAAGCTCTTTCTGGTGCAGACCCCGCATTTCTTCCTCAATCCCGATCCGGTCGAGCGCAATATCGGCTTCCGCGCCGATTGCCCCCCGGAAAACGAGATGTTCTATCATCTGGGCCACCGGGGACTGGACCGCTGGGGTGGCGCGTTCTTCTGTGGCTCGGCCTCTGTGCTGCGCCGCGCGGCGCTGGATGATGTGGGCGGGTTCGCCGGTGAGACCATTACCGAGGATGCGGAAACCGCACTGGAAATCCATTCGCGCGGCTGGAAGAGCCTCTATGTCGATCACGCCATGATCGCCGGTCTGCAGCCGGAAACCTTCGTGTCCTTCGTGCAGCAACGCGGGCGCTGGGCGGCGGGCATGATGCAGCTTCTGCGGCTGAAGAACCCGCTGCGCCGCAAGGGCATGAGCCTG
>SKRP01000181.1 GCA_007118445.1 Natronohydrobacter sp. | reverse complement strand
GGTTCGGAATTGCCCTCGCGGACCACCGTGATGATGATCTCGGATCCGACCGGGCCGCGCATCATGTCCACGGCCTGCGACAGGGTCAGGCCAAGCACCGATTCACCATCGACATGGGTGATCATGTCGCCCGGCTCGACCCCGGCCTTGTCCGCCGGGGTGCCGTCCATCGGCGTCACGACCTTGATGAACCCGTCTTCCTGCGTCACTTCGATGCCCAGCCCCCCGAAAGAGCCGCGCGTCTGCGTGCGCATATCGTCAAAGTCATCGGGCGGCATATAGCCGGAATGCGGGTCAAGTGACATCAGCATCCCGTTGATCGCGGCTTCGATCAGCTTGGCCGTGTCGGGCTCGTCCACATATTGGTTGCGGATGCGCTCGAACACCTCGCCGAACAGGTCGAGCTGTTCATAGACCGACGATGTGTTGACCCGTTCCTGCGCCAGCAAGGGGCCTGCGACCTGAGTGGCCAGCACGGCACCGCCGATGATTCCGCCGATGGCCGCCATCACGAATCTTTTCATTGCATCTTCCTATCCTGCCCGGCCTGCCTGCGGGCTTTCGCCTGTCAGACCCTATCGCGGTTCAGTCAAAGCGAACCAGGGCGCTGGGTCAATGGGGTTTCCGTCTTCTCGAAGCTCAAAATAGAGTGTTTCACTGCGGCTGCCAGTGGCGCTCGCGGAAAGCTGAGTGCCCGGCATATTGCCCAGCGGTGCGCCTGCAGGCAGGATTTCACCGGTCTGGACCAGCGTGTCGCCCAGGCCCGACAGCACCATCAGCATCGCCTCGGCGGGCTCCAGGATCACGACCTGATCATGGCCCGCCAGCGGCCCGGAATAGCGCACGGTCGCGGACCAGGGTGCCGTGACCAGCGCATCGGGCGTGGTGGCCAGAACCAGCCCCTGCCGCACGATCCCGGCCGCGTCGGGCTGGCCGAAACCATGCAGGACCGTCGCGCGGACCGGCAGGGGCAGCGTGCCGCGCGCAGCGCGGAAACTGACTGCGGGCTGGTCGTCGCGGGGCACGCTTTCATGCTGCAATTCCTGCGCAAATTCGTCCAGCGTGTCCGCGTTGAGTGCCAGCATGGACAGCTGATCAGGGTCATCGACCAGCCGCCGGGGCAAGGGGCCGCGATCGGCAATCGCCTGCGCCAGCGCGATGCGCGCTTCCTGTGCGGTCACAAGCCCCTGCTCCAGCGCCAGAAGCCCGAATTGCCGCGCCCGGCGCAGGGCGCGCAGATCGTCCAGCGCGTCGCGCAGCTCGGCCACATCCCGCGCCAGCGGCGGGGCCAGATCGCGCAGCAACATCGCCGCGCGGGCCGTGGCCAGCGCGCCCTCGGGATGGACGAGCGCAAGACGCGCATCCACGCTTTCCGTGGCCATCAGCACTGCCAGCAGCCGGGCAATGGTCGCGCCATCCGCCGAAAACTGCCGCGTCACCGCTGCTTCGCGCAGCTGTGCTTCGCGCAGGCCGTCGCGCAGCGCCACAAGCCCGTCCTCATAGGCCTGGATGGTCTGGCTGAGCGCGGAAATGCGGTCACGCCCGCGCTGCGCTTCCTGCATCGCAGTGGTTGCGACTTCCAGCGCGCGGGCCGCTGCGATGGCGCGCTCTGCGGGGTCCGCAGGTGCCGCGCTGGCCCAGATCAGGCAGGCAAGAAGGGCCAGCCCCGCGCGCATCAGGGCAGGATCAGGCTCTGGCCCGTCATCTCGGGCGGGGGGGCAATCCCCATCATCGCCAGCACTGTCGGCGCGACATCGGCCAGACGACCATCGCGCAGCTGCGCGCCCTCTGGCCCGCCGATCAGCACGACCGGCACCGGATTGAGCGTATGGGCCGTATGCGCACCGCCGGTATCCGGGTCGATCATGGTTTCGCAATTGCCATGATCCGCCGTGAGCAGCATCGCCCCGCCCGCTTGTTCGAGCGCGGCAAGCGCCGCGCCAAGCTGGGCATCCACTGCCTCATTCGCGCGGCAGGCCGCCTGCAGATCGCCGGTATGGCCCACCATGTCGGGATTGGCGAAATTCACCACGATCAGGTGATAGCCTTCGCCGATGGCCTCGACAAGTTTCGCGCCCACCTCTGCGGCGGCCATTTCCGGTTGCAGGTCATAGGTCGCCACTTTCGGGCTTTGCGGCATATGCCGGTCCTCGCCGGGTTCGGGCGTTTCCTTGCCGCCATTGAGGAAGAAGGTCACATGGGGGTATTTCTCGGTCTCGGCCAGCCGGAACTGGCGCAGCCCGTGCTGCGCGACCCAGGCGCCCAGCGTGTTGGGGATGGCGCGTTTGGGAAAGACCGTGGCCATGAAACTGTTATGGGCATCGGAATATTCGACCATGCCCAGAAGCGTGGCCCAGGCCGGGGGCTGGTCGCGCTGGAAACCGTTGAAACTGGGCGAACCGAGCGCGGCGAGGATCTCGCGGGCGCGGTCGGCGCGGAAATTCAGGCAGAAAAACCCGTCGACAGGTTTCATGCCCTTGTAATCGCCGATGATGGTGGGGGCGATGAATTCATCGCTTTCGCCGCGCGCATAGGCGGCGGCCACGGCCTCGGTTGCCGAGGGCGCGCGCGTGCCTTCGCCGCGCAGGATCGCGTCATAGGCGCGCTTGATCCGGTCCCAGCGATTGTCGCGGTCCATCGCCCAGTAGCGCCCGATCACAGTGCCGATCCGGATCCGGTCGGTCAGCAGATTCTGCAGATCGCGCAGGAACTGGTCCGCACATTTCGGGGCCACATCGCGCCCGTCCGTGATCGCATGGATCACCACCGGAATACCCTGCGCATCCAGCGCGGCAATCGTCGCTTTCAGATGTTCAACATGACCATGCACGCCGCCATCTGAAACGACTGAAAAAAGATGCGCTGCGCCTTTGGTTGCTTGCAGTTTTTCAACAAACTTCTGAATCGCAGGGGTAGTGGCAAAAGACCCGTCCTCGATCGCGAGATCGATCTGGCCCAGATCCATCGCGACCACCCGCCCCGCGCCGATATTGGTATGGCCGACTTCCGAATTGCCCATCTGACCCGAGGGCAAACCGGCATCGGGACCATGCGTGACAAGCGTGGCATTGGGACAATCGCGCATCACGCGGTCGAAATTCGGGGTCGCGGCCTGCGCCACGGCATTGCCTTCGCGCGTGTCGGACAGGCCCCAGCCATCAAGGATGCACAGGACAACAGGTCTGGTCATGGCGGGCCCTTTCTCTGGCGGGGTGCCGGGGGCGGGGTGCGCCTCCGGCGGGAGTATTTGGGGCAAGATGAAACAGCTTAGCCCTTGACCCGGCGGTTGCGGGCGGCGAGCAGTTTCAGCCGCAGCGCGTTGAGCTGGATGAAGCCTGCGGCGTCTTTCTGGTCGTAAGCACCGGCATCTTCCTCGAAAGTGACATGGGCTTCCGAGTAGAGGCTGTGATCGGACCAGCGGCCGGTGGTGCGCACATGGCCCTTGTAGAGTTTCAGCCGCACAGTGCCGGTGACATGTTCCTGGCTCTTGTCGATCAGCGCCTGCAGCATTTCGCGTTCCGGCGAGAACCAGAAGCCGTTATAGATGAGTTCGGCATAGCGCGGCATGAGGCTGTCCTTCAGATGGCCCGCGCCGCTATCGAGCGTGATCTGCTCGATGCCGCGATGCGCCTCGAGCAGGATCGTGCCGCCCGGAGTTTCATAGATGCCGCGCGATTTCATGCCGACGAAGCGGTTTTCCACGAAATCCAGCCGTCCGATTCCGTGTTTGCGCCCGTAATCATTCAGCACGGTCAGGATCGTGGCCGGGGTCATCACCACGCCATTGATGGCCACGGCATCGCCCTGCTCGAAGCTGATCTCGATCACTTCGGGCTGATCGGGCGCGTCTTCGGGATGGACCGTGCGCTGGAACACGTAGTCGGGCGCGTCATCAGCAGGGTCTTCGAGCACCTTGCCCTCGGAAGAGGTGTGCAGCAGGTTCGCATCGACCGAGAAGGGCGCCTCGCCGCGCTTGTCCTTGGCGATGGGGATCTGGTGCGCCTCGGCGAATTCCAGAAGCTTGGTGCGCGAGCTCAGATCCCATTCGCGCCAGGGGGCGATGACCTTGATTTCAGGGTTGAGCGCATAGGCCGACAGCTCGAACCGGACCTGATCATTGCCCTTTCCGGTGGCACCATGCGCCACAGCATCCGCGCCGGTCGCTTGGGCAATCTCGACCAGGCGCTTGGAAATCAGCGGGCGCGCGATCGAGGTGCCGAGCAGGTAGAGCCCTTCATAGACCGCATTGGCGCGGAACATCGGAAACACGAAATCGCGCACGAATTCCTCGCGCAGATCCTCGATGAAGATATTTTCTTCCGGGATCCCCAGCATCAGCGCCTTTTCGCGCGCCGGGTCCAGTTCCTCGCCCTGGCCCAGATCGGCGGTGAAGGTGACGACCTCGCAAGCATATTCGGTTTTCAGCCATTTGAGGATGATCGAGGTGTCAAGCCCGCCGGAATAGGCAAGCACGACTTTCTTGGGGGCGCGGATTGGGGCGGACATGGGGGCTCCGGTGATGGGTTGGCTCTCTTGCGCTCTCGTCTATTGTGTTGGCGGGCGTGCTGCAAGGGCCGTGGGGCTTTGCGTGGCGCGCAGATATGCTATGGCTGGATCACAATCAGGAGGACCGCGATGCAGGAGACACTGGAGCTGGGGCGCGGGGTGATTCATCCATGGCATCTGGATCATTTCGGGCATATGAATGTCCGCCATTACGCGCCGTTTTTCGATGATGCAGTCTATCATGTCTGGGCATGTATGGGGCTGGGCTATGCGATGATGCAGGCGGAGCATGGGCTGCATATGGTCACGGCCGAGGCGCGCACCCGTTTCGTGAAAGAGTTGCGGGCAGGCGATCTGATCGTGATCAGCGGCCATGTGGCACGGATCGGCACGAAAAGCTGCACGCTGGAATTGCAGATGCATCATGCCGAAAGCGGCGCGCTTCATGCGACCTGTCATGTGGTCGAGGTGATGTTTGATCCCGTCACGCGCCGCGCAGCACCGATCCCGTCGGCGATCCGCGAGCGACTGGATGTCTGGCTGCGCACATGAGCACCTTTGCGCATGAAGCACAGGCGGCGGAGGCGGCGCTGCGCACCCTGTTTTCGCCCACACCGCTTTTGCACAATGCCCATCTCTCAGGGCGGTTTGGCGCGGATATCTGGTTGAAACGCGAGGATCTGAGCCCGGTGCGCAGCTACAAGATCCGCGGTGCCTTTACCGCGATGCGCAAGCATCTGGCGCGCCAGCCGGATTGCCGCGCCTTTGTCTGTGCCAGCGCGGGCAATCATGCGCAGGGCGTGGCCTTTGCATGTCGGCATTTCGGGGTGCGCGGGACGATCTTCATGCCGGTGACCACGCCGCAGCAGAAGATCATGAAAACGCGGGTCTTCGGAGGCGATCAGGTCGAAATCCGGCTGGTCGGGGATTTCTTCGACAAGTCGCTGCAGGCCGCGCAGGAATTTTGCGCGCAGGAGGGGGCGCATTTCCTTTCGCCCTTCGACGATTCTGATGTGATCGAGGGTCAGGCCAGCATTGCCGTGGAATTGTTGGCGCAATTGGGGCGGGCGCCGGATATGGTGGTTTTGCCTGTGGGCGGTGGCGGGCTCGGGGCCGGGGTGACGCGCTATCTGCGCGAAACCGGGGCAGAAGTGGAGTTGCGCTATGTGGAACCGCTGGGCGGCGCGAGCCTGCGCGCGGCGCTGGAGGCGGGCGCGCCAGTGACGCTGGAGATACTTGACAGTTTTGTGGACGGGGCCTCGGTAGCGCGGATCGGTGCCCAGACTTTTGCGCAATTGCGCCATATCGACCCTGTGCAAGTCCTTGTTGCGCCGGAAAACCGCATCTGCGTGACCATGCTGGAGATGTTGAATGTCGAAGGGATCGTTCTGGAGCCGGCCGGTGCCCTGTCGGTCGATGTGTTGCCGATCCTGCGCTCGCAGATCGCGGGGAAGACCGTGGTCTGTCTGACCTCGGGCGGCAATTTCGATTTCGAGCGCCTGCCCGAGGTCAAGGAACGTGCCATGCGGTTTTCCGGGACCAAGAAATATCTCATGCTCCGGCTGCCACAGCGCCCCGGTGCCTTGCGGGATTTCCTTGCCGTCCTTGGGCCGGAGGACGATATCGCGCGTTTCGAGTATCTCAAGAAAACTGCGCGGAATTTCGGCACTGTACTGATCGGGATCGAGACGGCACGACCCGAGAATTTCGACACGCTGTTTGCCCGGATGGTTGCCGCAGGATTCACCTTCACCGACATTACCGATGACGAGGTGATTGCAGGTTTTGTGATCTGATCTGACCCTGAAAATTGACATGGATTAGGAATCTGCAAGCCGGGCGGGCCATTGCTTCAGGAAAACCTCGCAGGTCGCAGGCATCTGCTCCAGGATCTGCGCTTTCTGTGTGGTGCAGGACTGGTTCCGTGCCGCGCGCTCTTCGGCTTCGGCGCAAAGTCGTGACATATCGTCAAAGCCGAGATTGAGGGCCGCACCTTTCAGGAAATGGAACTCTGCGCGCAGGCTTTCTGGGTCCTGTGCGGCCGATAGTCTATCCAGCGATTCAGCGACCTCAGCGACAAAGACCTCGGCAATGTCGGTAAAGCCATCCGCGCCAAAATCTTCGTATAATTCGTCAATTCGTGCCCAGTTTATCATGCTGCATTCCGTGTTCCGCCTGCCAAGCTTATGATCCGCCGGTTGCTAATCAAGCCTTACTGTCGCGAAGAAAAAACATTCGCATTTTAGCGATTCATCTGAAGTTAATGGGTGCCTGCAATACATGCAGGGCGGTGCTTGGCGAGTCCCGGAATACATAACAGGAAAGCTTTTGTGCAAGTGAGAATGGCAGATCCGATATCTGAACCTCTGGTGCTCAAGACTGCGCTGATCGTGGATGACAGTCGTGCGCAGCGGCTTCTGTTCGCCCGCCATCTGCAGAAATGGGGTTACCAGACCTTTGAGGCGGAATCCGGGCAGCAGGCGCTTGCAGTCTGTGGCAACCGGCATTTTGATCTGATCCTGTCGGACTGGATGATGCCTGGTATGGACGGGCTGGAATTCTGCCACGCGTTCCGCAGATTGCCACAAGAGCAGTACAGTTATTTCATCCTTCTGACAGCGAAAAACGACAAGGAAGCAGTGGCAGAGGGGCTTGATGTCGGCGCAGATGATTTCCTGTCGAAGCCGGTTTCACCGGCAGAGCTCCGCGCGCGGATCACGGCGGGTGAGCGATTGTTGACCGTGCAGCGTGATTTGCGCCGCGCCCGCAGCCAACTGGTTGCCGCTGTCGAGGCGCTGGATGATGGCTTCATCTATTTTGATGACAAGAACAGGCTGGTTCTGGCCAACAGCCGGTACCGCGAACTGTACCCGCTTACTGCATCAGCGATGGTCGAAGGCGCGAAATACGAGGATATCCTGCGCCAGGGGATTGCTCGCGGGCAGTATGCTGCCGCAGTTGGACGCGAGGAGGAATGGTTGCAACAACAATTGCACGTGCCCGTTATCGGCAGACGACGACGTCAGAAACTTGCTGATGGGCGTGTCTTGCAGATCGTGGATCGCGAAACAGCCGATGGCGGTCGCGTCAGTCTGCGTGTCGATGTGACGGAGCTGCATGCCGCCCGCGAGGTAGCGCGCAAGGCGGAAGCGGTTGCGCGGCGGCAGAATGGCGAATTGCGGGCGACGCTGGATGAATTGCAGGAACTCTATGACGCGCTGGACCGCGACCTGATGGAAGCGCGGCGCCTTCAGCAATCCCTGATCCGCAAACGTGATCATGATTTCAATGGGAGCAGATTGTCGCTGTTGCTGCAATCCTCGGGTCATGTGGGCGGCGACATGGTGGGGGCGTTCGTGATCGATGAGGCGCGGATCGGGATTTATTCGATCGATGTATCGGGTCACGGGGTTGCTGCGGCAATGCTGGGTGCGCGGATCGCGGGGCTGTTCACGGGCGGGGATCGCACCCAGAACATTGCCCTGCGCCCCGACCCGGATACCGGCCACATGCGCGCATGCCCGCCACATGTCGTGGCCGGTCGGATCAATGATCTGATGCTGGATGAGTTCGACACCGAGACTTATCTGACCATCGCCTATGCCGAGTTGGATCTCAACTCGGGTCGCGTGCAGTTGGTGCAGGCCGGACATCCGCATCCTGCCCTGCAACGCGCGGATGGCCGGATTGAGTTTCTCGGCGAAGGAGGGTTGCCTATCGGACTGATTCCCAAAGCCGATTACATGACTGTCGAGGCGCGATTGCAGCCAGGTGACAGGTTGTTCCTCTATTCAGACGGGATCACGGAATGCACCAGCCTGAGCGGAGAGGAATACGGCCAGGAAGGTTTGAGCGAGACATTTGTCAAATTGGCCAGAATTCAGGGCGCGGAATTGCTGGATGCTTTGAAATGGGAGCTCACAAACTGGGCAGGAAAGGAGGAGTTTGACGACGATGTTTCAGGTGCCTTACTGGAATACCACCATGCAGCGGTTGAGGTGGATCCGGGCAGGGCCGGAGCTTCTATCGGTTCGGAGGAAAGGAGGGTTTGAGCGGTATTGGTGCGCATCTGACTGAACTTGCGCTTGTTGGAGCATAAGAAGCTGATATCGGGTAATAAAAAGGCGTTTTGGGTTGCCTTTGAATGCAGGGTTGCGCGTGCTTCCAGCCGAAACCTTGCCATTTCGAGATGGGCGATGAAGGCGAAATCAAAGCGGTCGGAGCAAGCCGATCTGTTTCGCGTGTGATTGGGCGCGATCGTCGACATGCGTCACGAGATGGTGAAGCTGGCCGCAATTGTAGATTGGGAGATCCAATTGTAAGTTGGGAGATCTTCGATCGCGACTGGGCAGGGTGTTTCCGTTCGGAGCCAGTCAGGCGACGCTCTCGCGCCTGATCTCGGGCTGGGTTGAACACCTCTGCTACCAGCGCTTCTGCAGCGACACCGTTCTTCTGGAAAGTGATCGCCCGGATCATTTTGCGATCCTCCTTACTGCCGCATCGCGCGCCTATCGATACGGTCTCGCGGAGGCACTGGCGCAATCGGATCGGTGAGGAAGGTGTTGAATGGCTGCTCACAGAGACCATCGAAGCCGGGCGCGCCTCTGGGGCCTTGGATGACAGGAGCCTTGAGAAAGTGTCAGTCGACATCACGGTGATGAAGAAAGTGTGACCGGCCTTGTGTGTATGACTGATATCAGGTCCGCGCTTCACCGAAAGCAAGCATGAATGACCATCGCGAAAGAAAATCCGGACACGTTGCTTGAAGAGCGTAGAGCGCCCTGAAGACCCGCTCGGCGTTGCCGGGTGGATGAAAGAGCCACGATCAAGCTGATGGAGCAGATGCTCGGTGCCGAAGCGACCGCGTATCTGGGATATGAAGCGGGCGAGCGCGCGCCACCGACACAAACCAACCGACACAAACCGACCGGCGCAACGGCAGATTGGTCAGGGTTCTGAAGGTTCAGGACGCGGAATTGCCGATGGCGATCCCCCGGGACCGCGCCAGCAGCTTCGCGCCGGAGCTGGTGACGACGGGTCAGACCCGGATCGGTTGGTCGAATGCCCGTCTCGCGGGGATCTGTCGCACCGACACCGAGCAGACACAATCCGTTATTCGTCAGGGCCGGATGGCACGCGGCCAGAGCGCTGCATGTCCCGGATCACATCACGCTCGCGGTGCTCCTGCCCTGCGCCACGGAACTCAACTCTGCGACGTCTGGAGCATCTTCGCAGAAAACACCGAAATGGTCCGCTGCATCGCCTGCAGAGGCGACGCAAACCGGAATAAAGCCAGGGTCGCTGGTATCAGCCGGTCATGCGCATGACGCTATTCTCCCTCGTTCCGGGTCGGCCCTGACGCGCCGTCAATGCAGCCAAACCGATCCTGATCGCTTTCGCCGAGGCTTGCAGATCCTGCGGCCGGCAAATTCAGCAGGGGATGCCTCGTGCAGCGGCGGCGGAAATGCGAGCCACGCGAGATTGTGCCGTTCGTGGAGCGCGCCTGGCCTGATGCGGGCGATAACTCGGACAGCCAGTCTGGCAGATTGCCTGACGGGCTGCTTCGTTCATGCGAACGAGCGGCCCGCTCAGGGTCGATGTCGCGCCAGGACTTTCAGACAGCGTTCTGTTGCAGGCCGGTCCGGGATTGACAAGGGACGAGATTTGCGGCGTGTCGCGCCCTGCCCTGCACCGGATTTCTGATCAAGACCTGCAATGGCGACGCCTGGATGATGAATCGCTGTCCGGCAGATCGCGCTTTGCCAAGCCTTGCAGGATCAGCGAGGCAATGGCGGGGTTCGGGTGCAGCGCATGGATCTGCGCCTGTCGCAGCGGACTGTCGTTGTGCTGGTCAGCGCCGAAGCATGCGCTATCGTGCCTGTTGCGCTTTAACTCTGCATGGATCGGCTTATAGTCTTTGCAGAGAAACCGCAGATGCATTCACAAGACTGGACCCCGCGTGACCGACCGATCTGGCACGGAAACCGATACAGCTGTTCCCCCGAAAAATGTGGCACAGCGCTTGGCGGGTCTGATCGACGCGTTCCAGCCCGCCGCCGCCGCGCCCCCGCGCAGCTTGTGGGCCTTTATCCTGTGGTCGGTCACCGGGGCCTGGCCGGTCTTGCTGGTCGCAGGGGTGATTTCAGCACTGGTGGGAACGACCGAGGTCATTTCGGCCCTGCTGCTTGGGTTGATCATCGATGCGGCCGTCGAGACCGGACCTGCGGATTTCGTGGCCTCGCATCTGTGGCTGATCCTGGGGTTCATCTCCTTCTTCGTGATCCTGCGCCCGCTCGCCTTCGGTTTGTCTTCGGCGGCGAATACGATTGTGGTGCAGCCCAATATCTATGTGCTGGTGCAGTCGCGGCTCAATCGCTGGACGCTGGGCCAGCCGGTCACGTTTTTCGACAATGATTTCGCCGGGCGTATCGCGCAGAAACAGGTTCAGACCGCGCGCGCGCTGACCGATGTCGCGAATGAGACGATCAACACGATGGCCTTCGCGCTGGCCTCGATCTTCGGCTCGGTGATCCTGCTTCTGACGATTGACAGCCGGATCGCGCTCGCGCTGGCGGTCTGGCTGGTGTTCTATCTCGGGCTGATCCGGTATTTCCTGCCGCAGGTGCGCCGGACATCGGGTGCGCGCGCCGGCGCGCGGGCGCAGGTCAGCGGGCAGGTGGTTGACACGATCACCAACATAAAGACCGTGAAGCTGTTTGCCCATGCCGCATTCGAGGACCGCGCAGCGCTGAACGCGATGGGCGTGTTTCGCGACCGCGCGGTCGAGTTCGGCGCAGTGCAGGCCTCGTTCCGTTTCTGGCTGATGCTCTGCGCGGGTGTCTTGCCGGTGCTGTTGATCGGGGGCACGCTGTGGCTCTGGACGCTGGGGCAGGCCACGCCGGGGGCGATTGCAGCGGCGGGCGCGGTGGCGATCCGGATTGCGCAGATGACCGGCTGGGTCAGCTTCGTCCTGATGGGGATTTACACCAATCTCGGCGAGGTCGAGGACGGGATGCAGACCCTGACCAAGCCTGTGGGCCTGCGCGATGCAGAGGGCGCGCGCGAATTGGGGCGGGTAACCGGTGCGATCCGCTTCAAAGGGGTGGATTTCGCCTATGGACGCCAGACCGGCGGGGTTGAGGGGCTGAACCTGCGCATCGCACCAGGCGAGAAGATCGGGATTGTCGGGGCCTCGGGGGCGGGAAAATCGACGCTGGTGGCGCTTTTGTTACGGCTTTACGATGTTGAAGCGGGCCAGATCACGCTGGACGGCGCGGACATTCGCGATGTCACGCAGGAAAGCCTGCGGCGCAATATCGCGATGGTCACGCAGGAAACGGCGATGTTCAACCGCTCGGCCTATGAGAATATCCGCTACGGGCGGCCCGATGCGACGCAGGCCGAGGTCGAGGCGGCGGCGCGTGCGGCAGAGGCGCATGAGTTCATCCAAGGCCTGCAGGACCATGAAGGGCGGCGCGGCTATGACGCCCATCTGGGCGAACGGGGGGTGCGGCTCTCGGGCGGGCAGCGCCAGCGGATCGCACTGGCGCGGGCTTTCCTGAAAGATGCGCCGATTCTGGTGCTGGATGAGGCGACATCGGCGCTCGATTCCGAGGTCGAGGCGGCGGTGCAGGCCGCACTCGAGCCGCTGATGGCGGGCAAGACAGTGCTGGCGATTGCGCATCGCCTGTCGACGATCGCGCAGCTTGACCGGATCATCGTTCTTGACGAAGGCCATATCATCGAGCAGGGCACGCATGACGAATTGCTGGCACGCGAGGGCACTTATGCCCGCTTCTGGGCGCGGCAATCGGGCGGGTTTCTGGGCTTCGAGATGGAAGAGGCATGAGTGATTTCGACACGATCAGCGCAGAGGATTTTGGCCGGTCGCTGCGTGGGCTTGGGGTCAATCTGCTGTGCCGCGATGTGGCAGCGATGGCCGGGTTTCTGCGCGACGTGTTCGGGCTGCAGGTCCATCGGTTGAGCGCGGATTTTGCCATCGTGCAGCATGATGGGGCAATGTTTCAGCTGCATTCTGATGGCACATTCGGCGCGCATCCGCTGCTCGGGCTGGTGCCGGAAGCTGCGCCGCGTGGGGGCGGGGCGCAGTTCTATCTGTTCGGGATCGACCCGGATACGGCGATTGCGCGCGCCGATCCTGACACCGTGCTGGAAGCCCCGCGCGACAAACCGCACGGGCTGCGCGAGGCCACGATCCTGTCGCCCGATGGCTACGCCTTTTCCCCGGCGCGGGCGCTGTGATGCAGGTCACGATCGCCCGGTTGGGCCATCAGGGCGATGGTATTGCCGAGGGGCCGGTTTTCGTGCCGCGCGCCTTGCCCGGCGAAGTGGTCGCGGGCGATCTGATCCGCGACCGGATCGAGTCGCCGCGGATTGTCACGCCCTCGGTGCTGCGCGTGAAGCCGCCTTGCGCGCATTACCGCAGTTGCGGGGGCTGCGCGCTGCAACATGCGCGGCCCGATTTCGTGGCCGAGTGGAAAGAGGGCGTGATCCGGCAGGCTTTGGCCGGGCAGGGGATCGAGGCGGTGTTTCGTCCGGCGCATGTCTCAGGGCTGGGCACGCGCAGGCGGGCAGGGTTTTCCGGGCGGCGGCTGAAAAAGGGCGCGCTGGTGGGGTTTCACGCGCGCGGCTCGGATGTGATCACGGCGGTGCCGGACTGTCTGATCCTGCATCCTGACCTGATCGCTTGCCTGCCGCTTCTGGAGGATCTGACCGCGCGCTTCGGGTCGCGCAAGACCGAATTGGGGTTATCCCTGACGCGCTCGGAGGCGGGGCTGGATCTGGCCTTGACAGGTGGCAAGCCGCTGGACGGGGCCATGCGCATCGAGCTGGGGCAATGGGCGGGCCAGTCGGGGCTTGCGCGGTTGGCGTGGGAGGGCGAGGTGATCGCCCAAGCCCGCCCGCCGCTGCACCGGATCGGGCCTGCGCAGGTGGTGCCGCCGCCGGGGGCGTTTCTGCAAGCCACGAAAGATGCCGAAGCGGCGTTGCAGGCGGCGGTCGCAGAGGCTGTGGGCGAAGCGGGGCGGATTGTCGATCTGTTCGCAGGCTGCGGGACATTCGCGCTGCCACTCGCGCAAGCCGCCGAAGTCCATGCGGTCGAGGGTGATGGTGCGATGCTCAAGGCGCTGGATCAGGGCTGGCGCGGGGCGCAGGGCGTGAGGCGGGTCAGCCATGAAATCCGCGACCTGTTCCGCAACCCGCTCCTGCCCGAGGAACTGGACCGGTTCAATGCAGCCGTGATCGATCCGCCCCGCGCCGGGGCCGAGGCACAGAGCGCAGCGCTTGCGGCTTCAGGGATCGCACGGATCGCCGCAGTGTCCTGCAATCCCGTCACTTTCGCGCGTGATGCGAAAATGCTCATCGCGGGCGGTTTTCGGCTGGACTGGGTGCAGATGGTTGACCAATTTCGCTTCTCGCCGCATGTGGAGCTTGCAGCGCAGTTCACGAGATAGCATATCGCGCGGGCAAGACACGCAATCAGGGAGTGACCATGCTGAGCCGCGAACAGACCGCCGCCTTTCTGGACAAGCCCTGGGTGCGCAATGGCATCATCGGGGTGATCCTGTTCAATGCGGTGCTTCTGGGCATGGAGACATCAGCCACGCTGATGGGGGTGGCCGGGCCGCTGATCGTCGGGCTGGACACGCTGTGTCTGACGATCTTCGTGGTCGAACTGCTGCTGAAATTCCATGCCCAGCGCGGGCAATTCTGGCGCTCGGGCTGGAATATCTTCGATTTCCTGATCGTGGGGATCTCGCTGATGCCCGGCGCGCAGACCTTCAGCGTGTTGCGCGCGCTGCGTATCCTGCGGCTTTTGCGCGTGGTTTCGGTCAGCCCCAATCTGCGCCGGGTGGTCGAGGGGTTCATCAAGGCGCTGCCGGGTATGGGATCAGTGTTCCTGCTGATGGGGATGCTGTTCTATATCGGCGCAGTGATGGCGACGAAGCTGTTTTCCGACAGTTTCCCCGACTGGTTCGGGGACTTGGGCAATTCGGCCTATTCGCTGTTCCAGATCATGACGCTGGAATCGTGGTCGATGGGGATCGTCCGCCCGGTGATGGAGGTCTATCCCTATGCCTGGGCGTTTTTCGTGCCTTTCATCATGGTCACGACCTTTGCCGTGGTAAACCTGCTGGTCGGTCTGATCGTCAATTCGATGCAGGATGCCCATGCCGCCGAAAGCAATCAGGCGACCGAGGATTACCGCGACGAGGTGCTCAAGCGGCTGGCGGCCATCGAGGCGCGGCTGTCCGAGGCTGAAAAGGACAAATCCACACCAGCGGAATGACAGCTTTGTGATGGCCTCTGCAAATGCTTGGCAGAATCGCGGCAATGCGGCATTGTCACGGCAAAAATCCCAGAGGCAGTTCCATGCGTTTTTTCCATGTCCTTGTCGCCCTGATGCTGGTCGGCATACTGGCGTCCTGCGGCAAACCCCCGAGCAAGTTCCGCACCTATCACGGCCCCGAAGTCACCCGGATCGTGGTCAACAAATCCGACCGGCGGATGCATCTCTATCACCATCACCAGCGGCTGCGCAGCTTCCGGGTGCAGCTTGGCGGCAATCCCATCGGCCACAAGCAGCGCGAAGGCGACCGTCGCACGCCCGAGGGTGATTACATCATCGACCGGCGCAATCCCAATTCGGCGTTTCATCTGTCGATCGGGATCGACTACCCGAATGAAGCGGATCGTGCCCGCGCCGAAGCGAATGGCTGGCGTCCGGGCGGGGATATCTTCATCCACGGCCAAGGGCCGCGTTTCCAGCGCGCACGGGGGGACTGGACCGATGGCTGTATCGCGGTGACTGACCGGCAGATGGAAGATATCTATGCCATGGTCCGCGATGGCACGCCCATTCGCATCAATCCCTGACATCGCGGATCCTGCGGGCGCGTGACGGAGTCGGTCTGCCGCGCCTGCCTTGCGCATGGCCCTGCGTATCTGGTCCGCAAGGTGACGGCCCGAACCTGCTTCCTGCCTGCGGTGCAGGCGCAGCAGGGTGCAGCTGCGGCTGTGTGACCCGTTTGTATTAGACAAAAGTGCTATTTTGCTTTCAGATGCGACATGTGAGGCTGCGCTATCAGGCACAGCCCTGTCACATCGGGAGGACTCAATGGCTAAACTGGAGATGACCGTCAATGGTCGGAAAGTGTCACGCGTGGTCGATGACCGGACGCTGCTGGCACATTTCCTGCGCGAGGATATGCAGCTGACCGGCACGCATGTTGGCTGTGACACATCGCAATGCGGGGCCTGTGTCGTGCATGTCGATGGCAAGGCCGTCAAAAGCTGCACCATGCTGGCCGCGCAGGCGTCGGGCGCGCAGGTCACCACCATCGAGGGGCTGTCCAGCGGGGCCGATCTGCATCCGGTGCAACGCGCCTTTAATGAACATCATGGTCTGCAATGCGGTTTCTGCACCACCGGGATGATCATGGCCTCGGTCGATATCATCGCGCGCCATGGCGGCGATCTGGATGAAGCGACTGTGCGCGCCGAGCTGGAGGGCAATATCTGCCGCTGCACCGGCTATCATAACATCGTCAAGGCTGTTCTGGCTGCCAATGCAGAGATGCACGGCGCAAGCCAGGCCGCTGAATAGGACAGCTTGAGGATACGGGAGGAGAGACCGATGGGAATACAAGGGATCGGGGCGTCAGTCGCCCGCAAGGAGGATCGTCGCTTCATCACCGGGGCCGGGCGGTATACCGATGACATGGTTGTGCCGGGGATGATGCACGCAGTGTTCGTGCGCAGCCCGCACGCCCATGCGACGCTGGGCAAGATCGACAGCGCCGAGGCCGAGGACATGCCCGGTGTGATCGCGGTTCTGACCGGGGAGCAGTTGAAAGCCGATGAGATCGGCAATCTGATCTGCGGCTGGGCGATCAGCTCGAAAGACGGCGCGCCGATGAATATGGGCGAATGGTCGCCGCTTGCCGTGGGCAAGGTGCGCTATGTGGGTGATGCCGTTGCGGTCGTGGTGGCCGAAACCCGTGCGCAGGCCCGCGATGCGGCCGAGGCGGTGATGGTGGATTATGACGAGCTGCCGGTCGTCGTCGATGCGCTCGAGGCGCTGAAAGAGGGCGCGCCGCAGGTGCATGACAATGCGCCCGGCAATCTGATCTTTGACTGGGAAATCGGCGAGAAGGCCGCGACCGAGCAAGCGCTGGCCGGGGCCGCGCATGTCACGAAGATGCAGATCCGCAACAACCGTCTGGTCCCCAACGCGATGGAACCGCGCGCGGCGCTGGCCAAATATGACCGGGCCGAGGATCATTTCACGCTCTGGACCACTTCGCAGAACCCCCATGTCGCCCGGCTGGTGCTGAGCGCCTTCTACAATGTCGCCCCCGAGAACAAATTGCGCGTGATCGCGCCCGATGTGGGCGGCGGCTTCGGGTCCAAGATCTATATCTATCCAGAGGAAATCGTCTGCCTCTGGGCGTCCAAGCGGACGGGGGTTCCGGTCAAATGGGTGGCCGAACGGACCGAAAGCTTCCTGACCGATGCGCATGGCCGCGACCATTTGACCGAGGTCGAGATGGGCTTTGACGCGAATAACCGCATTGTCGGGTTGAAAGTGGACACGATCGCCAATCTGGGCGCCTATATGTCGCTGTTTTCCTCTGCCGTGCCGACCTATCTCTATGCGACGCTGCTGTCGGGGCAATATGTGATCCCGGCAATTCACGCCAATGTCCGCACGGTCTATACCAACACCGCCCCGGTCGATGCCTATCGCGGCGCGGGCCGGCCCGAGGCGACCTATCTGCTGGAGCGCATGATGGAAACCGCCGCGCGCGAGCTGGGTGTCAGCCCGGCTGAGTTGCGCCGGATGAATTTCATCCGCGAATATCCGTATCAGACGCCAGTGATCATGTGCTATGACGCGGGCGATTATGAAGCCTCGCTTGATGCGGCGATGAAGGCCGCGGATTGGGACGGCTTCCCGGCCCGCCGTGCCGAGGCCGAAGCGCGCGGCAAGCTGCGCGGCATCGGCATGAGCTGCTATATCGAGGCCTGCGGCATCGCGCCGTCGGCTGCCGTGGGCGCGCTGGGCGCAGGAGTGGGCCTGTGGGAATCGGCAGAAGTGCGGGTCAATGCGGTCGGCACGGTCGAGGTCATGACCGGCTCGCACAGCCACGGGCAGGGCCATGAAACGACCTTCGCGCAACTGGTTTCAGACCGGCTGGGCCTGCCGCTTGATCAGGTCAATATCGTGCATGGCGACACCGACAAGGTTCAGATGGGCATGGGCACCTATGGCTCGCGCTCGGGTGCCGTGGGCATGAGCGCGATTGCCAAGGCGCTCGACAAGGTCGAGACCAAGGCCAAGAAGATCGCCGCCCATCTGCTGGAAGCCGATGAGGGCGATATCGTGATCGAGGATGGCCATTGCAAGGTCGCAGGCACCGACAAGCAGGTGCCGTGGTTCCAGGTGGCGCTGGCGGCTTACACGGCGCATAACCTGCCCGACGGGATGGAGCCGGGGCTGAAGGAAGGGGCCTTCTATGACCCCAGCAATTTCACCTTCCCGGCCGGCTGCTATATCTGCGAGGTCGAGGTCGATCCAGAAACCGGCAAGACCGATGTGGTGCAATTCGTGGCTTCGGATGATTTCGGCAATATCATCAACCCGCTGATCGTCGAGGGCCAGGTCCATGGCGGGCTTGCGCAGGGGATCGGGCAGGCGCTGCTTGAGGACACGGCCTATGATGCCTCGGGGCAGTTGCTGACCGCGTCCTATATGGATTACGCGATGCCGCGCGCGGCGGATCTGCCGTCCTTCAATGTCGGCACCACGGTCACGCCCTGCCCCTCGAACCCGCTGGGGATCAAGGGCTGTGGCGAGGCCGGGGCCATCGGCTCGCCGCCTGCGCTGATCAACGCGGTGACGGATGCAATCGGGGTGCGCGACCTGACCATGCCGGCCTCGCCGCGCCGGGTCTGGGAAGCGCTTCAGGCCAAGGCATAAGGGGAGGACCAGCCATGTATGAGACCACATATCACCGCCCTGCCTCGGTCGAAGAGGCAGCCGCCCTGCTTGCGGCCAATCCTGACGCGAAACTTCTGGCCGGGGGGCAGACGCTGGTCCCGACCATGAAACAGCGTCTGGCCGCCCCGTCGGATCTGGTCGATCTGCGCCATATCGCGGCGCTGCGGGGGATTTCGTCAGAAGGCGGGCGCATCATCATCGGCGCAGCGACGCCTCATGCCGAGGTTGCCGGGGATGCGACCCTGCGCGCGGCCTGTCCCGGTCTGGCCGATCTGGCCGCGCATATCGGCGATCCGCATGTGCGCTACATGGGCACGCTGGGCGGGTCCATCGCCAATAATGACCCGGCGGCGGATTATCCCTCGGCCATGCTGGCCTTGGGCGCGACCATCCACACATCGAAACGCGATATCGGGGCAGATGATTTCTTCACCGGCATGTTTGAAACCGCATTGGACGAGGATGAGATCATCATCGCGGTGTCCTTTGCCCCGCCCGAGCGCGCGGCCTATGCGAAATTCCCCAACCCGGCCTCGCTTTATGCGATGACCGGGGTGTTCGTGACCAAGGGCAGCGCCGGGGTGCGGGTTGCTGTGACGGGCGCGGGCAGTGACGGGGTGTTCCGGCAGGCCGAGATGGAAGCCGCACTCAGCGCGGATTTTTCACCTGCGGCGCTGGACGGGATCACGGTGTCGCCAGAGGGGCTGCTGGAGGATCTGCACGCCTCTGCGGCCTATCGCGCGAGCCTGATCAAGACCATGGCGCGCCGCGCGGTTGCTGCGGCCTGACCATGTAGCAAAGTGTTCTGGCGCAGGGCAGCGATGCCCTGCGCTTGTGTCTGGAAAAGACAATTGGAGAACAAACGCTCAGTGCAGAGGTGAGGGCAGCGCCTGCCTGGGCTGGCGCTTATGCGTGCGGCTGCCACTGGCGCAATGTTTGAATAATGCCTAACGTGGCAACATGATGCGACGCTTGAAGCGCCTGCCGGGATGAAGGGGGACCGTGGCCCCTGTGGGGCCGCGTAAGCCCCCGGAATGGCAGGCGCTGCCCGGCGTTGCCGCCGGGCGGGACATTGCGTGAGGGTGTGAGTTACGCAAAGGGCTCTCCGTCCCCTCTCAGCCAGAGCCTTGCACCCCACGCGGGCGCGGGCGCGACGGGATTTCGGTCAGCAAGCCGCCCACCCCCATTGCCGCGATATCCGCGTTGCGGACCGTTAGCCCGGCAAAGAGCCGCGCCAGCACCCAGTCAAAGCCGTTTTCCTTGGGCGAGCGCGCGCAACCCGGCGCACCGACCACATGGCGCGCGCCGATCTGGCCCAGAACCAGCAGATTGCCCGGATCGACCGGCATCCCGACCCGCGCCACCTGCCCCCCCGCCGCGCGGATCGCCGCCGGGATCACATCCGCCCCGTCGCACATGGCCGAGGCCCCGAACACCACGATCAGATCGACCTCCAGCGCGCTCAGGGCCGCTGCCAGCGCATTTGCGTCATGTGCAACACGCCCTGCATCGTGGCAGGTGCCGCCCAAGGCCGCAATCCGCGCCTGCGTGCGCGCCACAGTCTTTTCCGCGACACTGGGTTTCAGGGTCGGCAGGTCGGTCTGCACAATGGCGCAGCGCAAGCTCTGGAACGGATGCACCTGAACCAGGGGCGCGCTGGCGCTGGTGGCAGCAACAATGGCCTGATCGATCATGACCTGCGGCACGGCAAAGGGGATGATCTTGACCGTGGCCACCATATCCCCGGCCTGAATCCGTGTGTATGGGGGCAGCGTGGCGAGGGTGATCGCCTCATCGACGCTGTTCAGCGCAGTGACGGGGGCCGGGTCGCAGCAGAACAGCCCGGCTTGCACAGCATGAAGATTGACCCGGCCTGTGCCCACCTCCTGCAGGCGCAGCGAAGGGTGGGAAAGCGCGGTCGCGATCTGCAGCGCGGCGGCGTCCTCGATCACGTCCTGCGCATCGGGGCGGGCGACGATGATTTCGCGATGCCCGGCGGCCCGAAGCGCGGCCAGGGCGTCTGCGTCAAGCAATGTGCCCTTGGCGATCCTGCCCTGCAGCGTCCTTGTGCCATGCGCCAGAATCGCGCCCAGCGCATCGGGCAGGGGGCAGCGGCCGAACCTCATGCGGGCCGGTCCTGTCGGCGCAGGGCAGCGATGATCTCGGCCAGCACGGCGACCGCGATTTCCGCAGGGTTGGCAGCAGCGATATCCAGCCCGATCGGCGCGCAGATACGGTCGGTCTGCGCAGGGGTCAGGCCAGAAGCGTGCAGGCGCTCCAGCCGTGCGGCATGGGTCTTGCGGCTGCCCAGCGCGCCGACATAGAAGCAGCCCGCGCGCAGCGCGGCGGAAAGCGGGTCATCGTCGATCTTGGGGTCATGGGTCAGCGCGGCAAGCGCGGTCCAGCGGTCGAGCGGCTGTTCGCTCAGCGCGTCCTCGGGCCAGTCGGCGATCACGCGCTGGCCTGCAAAGCGCTCGGGCGTGGCAAAGGCCGTGCGCGGGTCGATGATCGTCACGTCCAGCCCGCAGCGCGCGGCCATCGGCGCCAGCGCCTGCGCGATATGCACGGCCCCGATCAGCACCAGACGCGGTGCGGGCAGATAGGGGTTCAGGAAATGATCCGCACCGTCAAGCGTGATGCGGGCAGGCTGGCCCGAGGCAAAGGCCCGCGCCACTGCCGCCCCCAGCGCGCCCTCGCGCGGCGCGTCATGGGCGATGATCTGCGGCGCACCGCCTGCAAGCGGGGTCAGCAGCAGCACAGGCTGGCGGGCATGGCGGGCGGCGTTGAGCGCCGAAAGCGTCGCGCGCTCCATCAGTCCAGCCGCGCGACATGAATGCGGATGCGCCCGCCGCAGGACAGGCCCACCTCCCATGCGGTTTCATCGGCCACGCCATATTCCAGAATGCAGGGCGTGCCGGTGGCGATGACATGGCGGGCTTCCTCGACCACTGCGCCCTCGACGCAGCCGCCCGAGACCGAGCCCTCGAAACGCCCTTCGGCATCGATCACCAGATGGCTGCCCGCCGGGCGCGGCGCAGAGCCCCATGTCTCGATCACGGTCGCAATCGCCAGTTGCCGCCCCTCCTGCGCCCAGGCATCGGCAATATCCAGCGGGTCGGTGCTGTCGGGTTGCATGGGGCCCTCCTGAGATCAGCCGGGATGAAGATAGCGCCTTGGGGAAAACCTATCCCCGGCAGAGCTGGCGGACAAGGCATCGCAGAGTGCATCCAGCGCGCCAAGCGAATGGGCCGGGCGAAATTCATCGACATGGGCGAGAAGCGTGCGCACCCCGCGCGCGCGGGCCTCGAACCCGTCAAAGCGCAACAGCGGGTTGAGCCAGATCAGGCGGCGGCAGGAGCGGTGCAGGCGGTCGGCCTCGCGCGCGAGTTCCGTGGTGTCGTCGCGTTCCAGCCCGTCGGTCATCAGGATCACCACTGCGCCCTGTCCCAGAACCCGGCGCGACCATTGCCGGTTGAACACCCCCAGCGCCGCACCAATCCTTGTGCCGCCTGACCAGTCGGCCACTTGCTGTGAGGCGCGGGCCAGCGCCTCATCCGGGTCGCGCCGGGCCAGCGCGCGGGTCAGATTGGTCAGCCGTGTGCCAAAGACGAAACTGTGCACATCGCGGCGCTGTTCGGCGAGCGCGTGCATGAAATGCACAAACAGGCGCGAATACTGGCTCATCGAGCCCGAGATATCGGCCAGCAGCACCAGCGGCGGGTGTCGGTGGCGCGGGGTCTTGAACCGCGGCAGCATCAACCCGCCGCCATGGCGCAGCGACTGGCGCAAGGTGGCGCGCGTATCCAGCCGCGCGCCGCGCGGATCCGGGCGGAAACGGCGGGTCGCGACTGTGTCGAGCGGCAGTTTCAGCGCTGCAATCGCGGCCTGTGCTGCGCGCAATTCCTCGGCGGTCATCTGCCCGAAATCCTTGTCGCGCAGCACATCGCGATCCGACACCGAAAGGCGGGCATCGACCTCGATTTCCAGCTGTTCGCCGGGCGGGCGGGCCTGTGTGTGGCCCTGAAACAGCGCCGCTTCGGCCCGCGATTCGGCGGCGCGTTTCTGCATTTTCTCGCGATTGCCGGGGGCAGTGGGCGAGAACATGGCGAGCATCTTCTCGACCAGTTCGCGCGATTTCCAGAACAGGCGGAAGGTTTCATCGAACACTGCCCGGTCCTCGCGCCGCTTGACCAGCACGGAATGCAGCGTCCAGTAGAAATCCTCGCGGCTGCCCAGACCGCCCGCGCGCACCGCGGCAATCGCATCTGCTGTGCTGGCGGGGCCCACGCGCAGCCCGGCATGGCGCAGGGCGCGGGCGAAATAGACGATATTATCGGCCAGCCGCCCCTGATCGTCGCCTGTGGCCATCTAGCCGCCCGCGCTGGCTTCGGCGCGCAGCTCATCGAGGATCCTGCGCCCCTCGCCCTGCTGGATACGGGCGATATCATCATGATATTTCAGCAACACGCCGATGGTCTGCGACACGGTTTCAGGGTCGATCGCCACCTTGTCGAGTTCCGTCAGGGCCGAGGCCCAGTCGATGGTTTCGGCAATGCCCGGTGCCTTGAACAGATCAAGCTGGCGCAGCTTCTGCACATAGGCCACCAGTTCGCGCGCCAGATGGGCATTGGCCTGCGGCACGCGCGACTCGATGATCGCCAGTTCGCGCGCGGCATCGGGGTAATCCACCCAGTGATAGAGGCAGCGCCGTTTCAGCGCGTCATGGATTTCGCGGGTGCGGTTGGTGGTGATGATCACCAGCGGCGGTTCCTTGGCGCGGATCGTGCCGATTTCGGGGATGCTGACCTGAAAATCCGACAGCACTTCCAGCAGGAACGCTTCAAAGGCTTCATCGGCGCGGTCCAGCTCGTCGATCAGCAGGACCGGCGGGCCCGCTTCATCCGCGTCAAGCGCCTGCAGGATGGGCCGCCGGATCAGATGGCGGTCCGCGAAAATGCCCGCTTCAATGGCCGCACGGTCGCGCGCGCCGGTGGCTTCGGCAAGGCGGATTTCGATCATCTGCGCAGGGTAATTCCATTCATAGACTGCGGAATGGACATCCAGCCCCTCATAGCATTGCAGCCGGATCAGCCTGCGGCCCAGACGCACGGCCAGAACCTTGGCGATCTCGGTCTTGCCGACCCCGGCCTCACCCTCCAGAAACAGCGGGCGCTGCATCCGCAGGGACAGAAACAGCACTGTGGCCAGCGCGCGGTCGCTGACATAGCCGCCCTTGCTCAGCAGCGCCTCGGTTGCGTCGATACTGTCGGGCGGGGGGATGACCCCGTGGCCCTCGTGATCTGCCGCCATGCGGTCCTCCCTTCCTGTGCTCTGCTGCTCTGTGCCAGCATCATGGCTTGCCGTGGATGCGTCAAGCGGCGTGGTCAGGGCATTCAGCCCTCAGTGGCGGGCTGCACCGCTTCCGAGAAATTGGCAAAGAACTTCGCGGCCAGTTTCGACGCGCTGCCCTGAATCAGACGGCTGCCCAGCTGCGCGATCTTGCCACCGACATCGGCGCGGGCCTGATAGCGCAGGATGGTGCCGCCCTCGGGATGCGGCTCCAGCGTGACATGCGCCCCGCCCTTGGCGAACCCGGCGGCCCCGCCAGTGCCCTGACCGCTCAGCGAGAAGGCGCGGGGCGGGTCTTCGGGATCAAGCGTGACCGTGCCTGCAAAGCGCGCCTTGACCGGGCCGACCTTGAGCAGGACTTTCGCTTCCAGCTCGGTATCGGAATGCTTGATCAGCTCTTCGCAGCCCGGAATGCTGGCGCGCAGGATCTCGGGGTCGTTCAAGGCCGCATAGACGACATCGACCGGGGCATCGATATGGATTTCGTCACTCAGTTCCATCAGCAGAATTTCCTTTCATCGAGGGGCGGGAAGGGGCCGGGCAGGGGTCAGTCACTGTCGTAATCCTGCCGCAGCCAGTAACTGTGATCACCGCGTTCGGCGCGGGGCGGGGCTTCGTCGCTCTGCGCAGGGATCTGGCGCAGCAGACGTTGCAGGCGGCGCAGCGGGACCGGCTTGCGCAGCAGCAGGACATTCTGATCGGCAGTATCCTGCTGCAGGGCAGGGTCATGATTGGCTGTGATCAGCACCGCCGGTATCTGGCCATGTTCCGCGCGCAGCGCCCGGATCAGGTCCAGCCCGGTGACATCATTGTCGAGTTGGTAATCGGCGAGAATGATATCGGGCGGGACACCCAACTCGCGGATCAGCGCGCTGGCCTCGGGCAGGGTCGCGGCCTCGATCGGACTCGCGCCCCAGTCTTCGAGCACGCCCATCATCGCGCAGCGCACATCAAGATCGTTCTCGATGACCATGACCAGCAGATCATCGAGCGCATCGCGCATCATCTCCTGCCCGGACAGGCTGGCCTCTTGCGCCTGTCCGGGCTGCGCCCGCGGCACGGAAACGCTGAACACTGTGCCGCGCCCAAGCTCTGAACGCAGCGCCAGCGGGTGGCCCAGCAGCGCGCAGGCCTGCTCGACAATCGCAAGCCCCAGCCCCATGCCGCTGTCGCCGCGCGCCGGGTCCAGCCGGGTGAATTCGCGGAAAATCTCGGTCTGCTTGTCTGCGGGGATGCCCGGCCCGGTATCCCAGACCTCGATGCGGACCATTGCGCCGCGCCGCCGCAGCCCCAGCATGACCCGGCCCGTATCGGTGTAGCGCAGCGCGTTCGACAGCAGATTCTGCAGGATGCGTTTCAGATAGACCGGATCGGTGGTGACATGGGCGCGGGTATCCTGAACGCGCAGCCGCAGCCCGCGCTTTTCCGCCTGCGGTGCGAATTCTTCGCGCAGCCGTTCGAGCAGCGGGCCCAGCGCGATTGTGTCAGGCTTGGCATGGGCCGCGCCGATGTCGAATTTCGAGATAT
>SKRP01000156.1 GCA_007118445.1 Natronohydrobacter sp. | reverse complement strand
GACCGGATTTGCGAGATATTGGGCGGCAAGAAGCCCGAGCATTTCGTCTATGAGCTGTTCCTTGATGAAAATGGTGAGAAGATCTCGAAGTCCAAGGGCAACGGGCTGACGATTGACGAATGGCTGACCTATGCCGCGACCGAGAGCCTGTCCTATTACATGTTCCTCAAGCCGCGCACGGCCAAGCGGCTGTCCTGGGATGTGATCCCCAAGGCCGTTGATGAATACCACCAGCAATTGCGCGCCTATCCGGGCCAGACGCCGGAGCAACAGGCCGCCAATCCGGTCTGGCATATCCATGGCGGGGATGTGCCGGAAAGCGGGATGGTGGTCAGTTTTTCGTTGCTGCTCAATCTGGTCTCGGTCGCGCGGGCCGAGGACAAGGCGACGCTCTGGGGCTTCATCCGCCGCTACGCCCCCGAGGCCGCGCCCGAAACCCACCCGGATCTGGATCAGGCGGCAGGGTTTGCGGTGCGCTATTTCAAGGATTTCGTCGCCCCCACCCTGTCCTACCGCGCACCCACGGATGCCGAGCGAGCGGCGCTTGTGGATCTGCTGGACCGGCTGCGCGAGATCGCAGCAACCGGGCAGGTGCCTGCGCAATATGCCGCAGAGTTCCCGGATCTGAGCGAGGAAGTGTTCATGTCGGTCGTGCGCGACACGGGCAAGGCGCATGGGTTTGACAGCCTGCGCGACTGGTTCAAGGTGCTCTATGAGGTGCTTCTGGGCGCGAGCCAGGGCCCGCGCTGGGGCAGTTTCATCGCGCTTTACGGTGTCGCAGAGACTGTCGCGCTGATCGAGACCGGGCTGGCGGGCGAGTTGCGTTAGGCCGCGCGCCAGTCCCGCCACCAGCCCTGCCAGCACGCTATGAGTGTTTCGGGCGGGGTGGCAAGGGTGGTCTGGGCCAGATCCAGCGCCTCTTGCGCCAGCTGCTTGCGCTGGTGCAGGACATGGCGGCGGAAAATCGCGCGCGCAGGGTCCAGTTCGGGGGAGTGCGCGGCTTCGGTTTCGAGAAAATGCATCATGACATCAAGGTCGTTATGCGTTCCAAGCACCAGCCCCAGCGTGTCTATGCTCTTGAGATGGGCTTTCATTTCCTTCGGTCTGATCATGACCAGGAACCGTGCCTGATACCAGTGCCGCTTGACCCATTTGCGCCATTCGTGGAACGGCGTCGCGTCAGGGCCAGCAGCGAACGCGTCCTGCGCGGCTTGTTGGTGGCGCTGAGCGGCGCGAAATGTCTTGGTCGTGCCCGCCCAGAGCAGATGTGACGCCTTTTCGGAGAGCCTGAGATCCGTCAGGTCTGCCTGCAAATCATGGATGCTTTGGGCATAGCGCCTCAGGGCTGTGTGCCGGTCCTGGACTTCGGTCGCTGCCATTCTGGCAAGGATCCGGTCGCGCAGCACATCGAAATGTTTCGGCTCGCGCAGTCTTGCGGTCACTGTGTCGAAGCTGCCCAGCATCACTTCAAGATCGCGCGCCGGGGAAAGCGCGCGGGCCGCGTCGCGCAAGCGGCCATCATGGATCCGGGCCTGTTTCAGGCCTGGTCGCAGCAGGCGCAACATGCCCCGCAATTCCTTCACACGCTTGCGCAACTCATGCAGGCTTGCCTGACAGCCATGCGCTGCCAGTTCATCCTGCGCCATCTGCGCGCGGCTGATCATCACACGCATTATGGCGGTCTTGGTCGAGCGGTCAGTCTTCAGAGCGGCGAGCGACATGAAGTCAGGTTATCCGTCCGCCCCGACATCTGCAATCGGGTCATGCAAAGTGATCCGGATCGCCCGGTCGTGCCTATAGGAGTCATGGAGGTATCTGTCATGACCGCTTTGCTACATCGACTTGTGTTCTGCCTTGTTCTTGCCCTGCCCCTGTCCGCGAAAGCCGATCCGATCCAGAACGTCATCTCGGACCAGATCGCCGCGTTTCTGGCCGATGATTTCGACCGCGCCTATGCCCATGCCAGCCCGTCCATCAAGCGCCTGTTCCAGACACCCGAACGCTTCGGTCAGATGGTGCGCGAAGGCTATCCGATGGTCTATCGCCCCGAAGCGGTGACGATGCTGGAACAGCAGGAAATCGGCCCGCATACCATCCAGCGCGTCATGCTGCGCGATGCCGCCGGGCGCTTGCATTTCCTCGCCTATGCGATGGTCGAAGGCCCCGAGGGCTGGCAGATCAACGGAGTGCAGATCCTGCGCGGCCCGGACGCCGGGGTCTAGCGCCTCAGACAGGCTGCGCCGCGTGCGGGGCGCATTGCCTGTCAGGGGCAGCGTACGCCCCGGTCAGCCCGGTTTAAGGGCCGCCTGATACATCTTGTCCGATCCGGAAGGTGCGGGGCCAGCAGCGATGCGCCGCGCACTCTCCGCATGGCTCCGATCGAATGACAAGAGGGTTCCCTTCATGAATATGGCCGTAACGCACGGGCAGGCGATCATGCCGCCGCCATTCTCTGCCGGGCTGGATGTCTGGTCACAATCGACAGGCCGTCCTGGCACACCGACCTATGACACAGCCGGATTCGCAGCTTTCGTGCCCTCCGATCCCGATTTCGGGGGCTGTCTGGAGATCCAGAAAATCTCGGCCACGACGCGCCTGCGCTGGATGGGGGAAGTGCCGATCATGCCGGGCTGTTTCCTGCAGGTCAGGGCACGGGTCAAGGCCATCAGCGGTGTGCTGCCCGATATCGCAGTCGCGGCCTGGGCGGGCAATGCCGGCGGCGCGCAGATCGGCGGGCTGACCACCACAGGGCCTGTCACCAGCCTGACCAGCTATGGCGATGTGGTCGAGATCACGGCCATCATCGGCACCGGTGCGCGGCCCGGTGTCGATATGGTCTGGCCCACGAGCGTGGAAATCGCCCATTTCGGGATCGACCTGACCGGCCCCACCGGTGGCGTCGTGCGGGTTGATGACATCGTGATCGAGGATGTGACCGGCTTTTACACTGGCGAATTGCTGGGCGTGGTCGATGTGCGCGATTTTGGAGCGGTCGGCGATGGCAGCACGGATGACCAGCCCGCCTTTCTGGCGGCGATGGCTGCAGCGGGCCAGCGCCGCCTGCTGGTGCCCGAGGGCAACTATCATATCGGCGCTGATCTGACGATCACGACCCCTGTGACCTTTCGTGGCACGCTGTCGATGCCGGAAAGCGCCGTGCTGATCCTGCAACAGGATTTTGACTTCCCCAGCTATGAAGCCGCTTTCGGTAATGCCGAAACCGGGTTTCGCAAGGGGCTGCAGGCGCTGTTCCATTCCTCGCAGCATATCATTTTCGACCTTCGGGGACGCCGGGTCGTGCTGAGCGGCCCGGTCGATGTGCGCGCGCTTGTGGGTTTCGACAACATCTCGTCGCGCCGGGTTCTGGCCAATGGCCAGCTTGATGCTGCCGAAAGCCCGGCCTGGGAGACTGTGACCGTGACGCGGTCGGCGAGTTACAGCATTTCCGAGCGGCTGCGCCTGACCGGCATTTCCAATGTTTCGGGGGTTCCGGTCGGGGCGCGGGTGTCCGGTGTCGGGGTCGGGCGCGAAGTCTATGTGCGCAGCCGCAGTGTCTCGAACAACCGCGTCACGCTCAGCCAGCCGCTGCATGGCGGATCCGGCACCCAGAGCTACACTTTCGAGCGCTACCAGTATCTGCTCGATTTCTCGGGCTTTTCCAGCCTGCGCAATTTCGAGATGCGCAATATCGAGCTGCGCTGCCGGGGCCGGTGTTCGTCGGTCATGCTGCCCGAGGATGGGCGCATCTTCCGCTTTCTGGGCTGCCAGTTCGAGCGCCCGCAGGACCGGGCCATCACTTCGATCGGGCAGGGCTGTCAGGGCATGTGGATCGAATCCTGCCAGTTTGAGAGCTCGCAGCAGCCTTTCAATGCGCAGGATCGCACAGTGATTGCCTTCAACGTCAATGGCAATGACGCCAAGATCCGCAATAACCGGGTGGTGCTCTGGGCGCATTTCGGGATCATGGCCGGGTCCGGACATCTGATTTCGGGTAATCACTTCTTTCAGGGCGACACCCAGTCCCTGGGGATCCGGCAGGCCGGGCTGATCCTGACCAACAAGAACACCAAGACCAGCTTCAGCGGCAATTATGTCGATAACTGCTTTCTGGAACTGACCAATGAATATGATTCCGAGCCCGAGCATTCTACCGGGTTTTCCTTTGGCGGGCTGACCGTCGAGGGCAATATCTTCTATGCGATCGATGTGGCGTCCTGGTTCAGCTTCATCGTGATCAAACCCTATGGTCCGGGGCATTTCCTGCAGGGGCTGCATGTCACCGGCAATGTGTTCCGCACCACCGGGTCGCGCATTGACCGGGCTGACAAGCTTGACACGACCTATGCCTCCTTGAACTTCAACCGGTTCCGCAATGTCATTTTCGAGAACAATGCCTATAACGGTATCGATTTCCCGGCCGAAAGCCCGGCGGTCATCCTGCATGAGCAGAACTCGGAATCGACCAACTGGAGTGTCGGCACAGGCGACAAGCTGCCCTTTGGCGGTTTTGCGCGCTCGGTCACATCGGTCGTGATGGAAGGGCCTGCGCGCGACAGCAGCAATGCTATCCGCCATGACATGCCCTATGCGCAGGTGCAGCAGGGCGTGAACGGCAATGAGGTGCGGCTGCGCTGGCCGCAATCCGTGCGCGGTCTGGCGCTGGTCACTGTGCGGGTGGATCGCCCGCTCTGAACAATGCCTGTCGCAAGCCTGCAAGACGCGCCATCAGCCCTGATGGCGCGTCGTCGCGTTTTTCGGTCAGCGCTGCGGTGATCTCGGCCACGATCCGGCGGCGCTCGGCTTCGAACCGGGCTGAATCGAGGTCGAAATAGCGCAGGTCACGAGCCTCGCAGAAGGCGCGGATGCGCTTGCTCTGAGCGATCACCCGCTCGGCAAGCTCGCGCATATCCGCATCCGACAGGCTGCGCGAGGTCCAGCAGGACTGGTGCCTGCGATAGGCCAGAAGGTCGCGATGCTTGTCTTCGGGCCGGTCGAAGGAATAGCCGATGGCGAAAAACGCGATGCCCCGCGCCTGCGCCCAGGGGGGCAGGTCTCGCGGCGGGTCGAGCGCGGCCGTGCCATCCAGCAACACCCCGCGCGGAAAGCGCAGCAGCAGCCGACGGTAGACATATTTCGCGATCCGTCGTTTTTCACCCTGCGGGCAGTTCAGATAGGTGTCATTGCGGATTTCATCCGTGACCAGACGATGATAGCCCAGATCGCGGGCCAGCCGGCGCGAGACCTTGGTCTTGCCGCAGCGCAGGGCGCCGCTGATCACCACCGAGGGCAGATCGGGCAGCGGCTGCTTTGCGATCCGCTCGAAGAGCTGCGCCAGATAGTGATCCAGCTCGGCTTTGCTGCGCGCTTGCGCGGGGAGGGCGGAGGGATGTCTTGCGGGCATGGCCGGGCAGGTCCATTGAGGGTGACTCCAGAGTGCGATTTTGCTGCCCGTGATGCAACCCATCAGGCGCTGCTGGAGCCGCAGTCAAAGCCCCGAATCAGTTTCTGTCGCAAACCGCTGGTCCTGCTTTGCGAAAATTTCGCAGCATGTTTGCGCTCTCAGGCCGGTGGGAGAGTCTGCCCTGTCGCCCGATCGCCGGAACCGCCCTGCAGCAATCATGCCGGGAAATCCCATGTTTTTTCAGGGACTCTGCGGCGCAGCGAAAATTATTTGACGTAGTTTACACCAGAGTTGTGAATAAATTTACAGAAAAATCGTTATTTTAAAAAAAGTTACACATTTGTTGACGGCTGTGTTACATGTCGTCCGGGGAAGTTTGACGCTGCGTAATATGGCGTCGTGAATTTGGGGGGCGATCGGGCAACTTCTGCTGCTGCGCCCTGTCACTGGAGGAGCTTTGATGTCCGACCTTTATCCTGCATCCGATGAGTTTGTTGCCAAGGCGCATGTCGACGCGGCGAAATATGAAGAGATGTATGCCGCATCTGTCGCTGACCCGGATGCATTCTGGGCCGAGCAGGGCAAGCGCATCGACTGGATCAAGCCATATACGAAAGTAAAGAACGCCTCTTTCGAGCCTGGCAATATCAGCATCAAGTGGTTCGAGGACGGCACGCTGAATGTCGCGGCCAATTGCATCGACCGCCATATCGAGACACGCGGCGATCAGACCGCGATCATCTGGGAACCGGATGAGCCTTCGACCCCGGCGCAGCATATCACCTATCGGCAGTTGCTTGAGCAGACCTCGCGCATGGCCAATGTGCTGAAAGCACAGGGCATCGGCAAGGGTGACCGGGTGGTTCTGTATCTGCCGATGATCCCCGAGGCCGCCTATGCCATGCTGGCCTGCGCGCGGATCGGGGCGATCCATTCCATCGTTTTCGCAGGGTTCTCGCCCGATGCGCTGGCCGACCGGATCAACGGGTCCGAGGCCAAGGCCGTGATCACGTCAGATTTCGCCCCGCGCGGTGGCCGTCGCACGCCGCTGAAAAGCAACACGGACAAGGCGCTGCAGCATTGTTCGGACAAGGTGAAATGCCTTGTGGTCAAGCATACCGGTGACCAGACCACCTGGGTTGACGGGCGCGATGTGGATCTCAATGCCGAGATGGCGAGCGCCAGCACCGATTGCCCGCCAGTCGAAGTGGGCGCAGAAGACCCGCTTTTCATTCTCTATACATCGGGTTCGACTGGCAAGCCGAAGGGCGTGGTGCATACATCGGGCGGCTATCTGGTCTATGCCTCGATGACGCAGCAATACACGTTTGATTACCATGATGGCGATGTGTTCTGGTGCACGGCCGATGTGGGCTGGGTCACGGGCCATAGCTACATCATCTACGGGCCGCTCGCGAATGGCGCGACGACCGTGATGTTCGAAGGCGTGCCGACCTATCCGGATGCAGGCCGCTTCTGGGAAGTCTGCGCCAAGCACAAGGTCAACCAGTTCTACACCGCGCCCACCGCGATCCGCGCGCTGATGGGGCAGGGGACGGAATGGGTCGAGAAGCATGACCTGTCCTCGCTGCGGCTGCTGGGTTCGGTCGGCGAGCCGATCAACCCGGAAGCCTGGAACTGGTACAACACTCATGTCGGCAAGGGCCGCTGCCCGATTGTCGATACATTCTGGCAGACTGAAACCGGCGGCCATCTGATCACGGCGCTGCCCGGCGCGATTGCGGCCAAGCCCGGTTCCGCGACGCGGCCCTTCTTCGGCGTGCAGCCCGAGATCCTTGATGCCGCGACAGCCGAGGTCCAGACCGACACCAAGACCGAAGGCGTGCTCTGCATCAAGGATAGCTGGCCCGGTCAGATGCGCACGCTCTGGGGCGATCACGCGCGGTTCGAGGAAGCCTATTTCAGCCAGTACAAGGGCTATTACTTCACGGGTGACGGCTGCCGCCGCGATGAGGATGGCTATTACTGGATCACGGGCCGCGTCGATGATGTGATCAACGTGTCGGGTCACCGCATGGGCACGGCGGAAGTGGAATCAGCGCTGGTGGCGCATGAATCCGTCGCCGAAGCGGCTGTTGTCGGCTACCCGCATGACATCAAGGGGCAGGGCATCTACGCTTATGTCACGCTGATGAACGGGGTCGAGCCCACGGATGAGCTGCGCAAGGAACTGGTGAAATGGGTGCGTCAGGAAATCGGGCCGATTGCCAGCCCGGACCTGATCCAGTGGTCGCCGGGCCTGCCGAAAACGCGTTCGGGCAAGATCATGCGCCGCATCCTGCGCAAGATCGCCGAGAATGATTACGGTGCCTTGGGCGATACCTCGACGCTGGCGGAACCTGCCGTGGTCGATGATCTGATCGAAAACCGCATGAACCGGGCGTGAACAGATGAGTGACACGATGACAAAATCCGCAATTCTGATCCTGCTTGGCCCTCCGGGGGCAGGCAAGGGCACGCAGGCGCGCATGCTGGAAGAAAAATTCGGCCTTGTGCAGCTTTCCACGGGTGATCTGCTGCGCGCGGCTGTGGCCGCAGGCACCGAGGCCGGCAAAGAGGCGCAGGCGGTCATGTCCGCAGGCGGGCTGGTCAGCGATGAGATCGTGCTGGCGATCCTGAAGGACCGCATGGCCGAACCGGATACGCAGAAAGGCGTCATCCTTGACGGTTTTCCGCGCACAGCGGGCCAGGCCGAAGCGCTGGATGATCTGCTGGCTGCACAGGGCCAGAGCATTGGCGCGGCGATCTCGCTCGATGTGGATGATGCGGCGATGGTCGAGCGCGTCTCGGGGCGCTACACCTGCGCGAATTGCGGCGAGGGCTACCATGACAGCTTCAAACAGCCTGCTGTGGCGGGTGTCTGCGACAAATGCGGCAGCACCGAATTCAAGCGCCGCGCCGATGATAATGCGGAAACGGTGAGCGCGCGGCTTGAATCCTATCACGCGCAGACCGCGCCGCTGATCACCTATTATGAGGGCAAGGGCGTGCTCAGCCGCGTCGATGCCATGGGCGAGATCGACCGCGTGGCGGCAGATCTGGCCGCTATTGTCACACAAGTGACCGACTAGGATTCCGGGCAACCGGTTTGGCACCAGCCGGTGCCCGAATGCAGTTTCCGCGCGCATCGCGGGGCTGCAACCACCCCCGGCTTGCGTCGCGGGTGTGAAGGAGAGGAAGTCGCCCCAAAACCGGGGTGACACAGGAGGAAACTGGGAGACGTCACATGTCAGAAGACTTATCGACAGACGCCTACTGGAAGGCCAATGTGCGCATCATCACCATCTGCATGGTGATCTGGGCGCTTGTGTCCTTCGGGTTCGGCATTGTTCTACGCCCGCTTTTGGCAGGCATT
>SKRP01000164.1 GCA_007118445.1 Natronohydrobacter sp. | reverse complement strand
CCCCATGCCCACCCGCATCATCGCCCTGACCCTCCTTGGCCTGATAATGGGCTTCATCATCCTGATGGCCTCGGTCACATTCTTCGTGCGCGACCCCCTGCCCATCGTCGGCGCGAACCAGACGCTGCTCCTGCACTCGACCGAGATCACCCCGCAGATCCGCACCGCTGTCGCGATTGATGGCGGCTACCGGGTGGAACTGACTGTCACCCATGCGGCAAACCAGGCCCCGCAGGTGCAGCTGCGCCCGGTTGACGGCCAGCCCATCCCGCTCGATGCAGGCCCCGACAGCGACGGCACCCGCACCGCCTCGGGCCAGATGACCCGCCCCGGTCGCTGGGAGCTGGTCCTGACCGAAGGCAATACGCGCGAGATCCTGCAATTCATCGCCCGCGAATAGCCCTGCGGACCGCAGCGCCCGCCACCATGTCCCAAGGCGCGCAAAACAAAACCGCCCCGGACACGGGACGGTCTCTGTGACATCATCAAGCAATCTGATTGCCCAACTGCAGGCGCAACGATTCGACTCTATCGCGCCTGCGCCTGCTCAATCGCAGGCATGATCCGCCGCGCGATCACATCGCGCGTGATCGGTCCTGCGAAACGCAGCATGATCGTGCCGTCGCCGGCCACGACATAGGTCTCGGGCACGCCATAAAGACCCCAGTCCAGCCCCATCCGCCCCGGCAGATCCTGTCCGACCGCCGCGAACGGATTGCCCAGCTCGTCCAGGAAATCCAGCGCCCGGTCCGGCTGGTCGCGGTAATTCACCCCGTAGACCGGGACGATTGCGGCCAGATCCTCCAGAAGCGGATGCTCGGCCCGGCAGGGCGCACACCAGGACGCCCAGTAATTCACCAGCTTCACCTCGCCATCGCGCAGGGTGTCATCATCAAACAAGGCTTCCTCGCCAAGCTGGGTCAGCACCACCGCAGGTGCAGGCTGCCCCTCGCGCGCCGAGGGCAGCGCGTCGCGGTCCTCGCGGAAATTCCCGAACAGGAACAGCGCTGCAATTGCCGCAAAGATCACCGGCGGCAGGAACATCAGTGGACGGAATTTACCCATTCTCTCCTCGACGTGTCTCGATTTCAGCAAGCTGGCGCTTCACCGCGCGCCCGCGCAACCAGTAGAACAAGGCCAAAGCCCCGATCAGCCCCAGCGACAGCAGATAGGCCAGCGACACTTCCAGCGCATAGCGTCCCAGATCCGGCATCATGCCATGCGCTCCCGTGCCACCAGCGCCTTCATCCGCCGCGCGCGGATTTCCGTCCGCGTGCCCGCCAGCAGAAGTGCCAGAAACACCAGACCAAAGCCCACCATGCAGGTATAGAGCGGCGCCTTATAGGCCCAGTCCATCCGCGTCCCCGGCTGCACGGAAAGCGACGCCCCTTGATGCAGCCCCTGATTCCAGAAAATCGCCGCATAGCGCGACAGCACTGCAAAGACGGACCCCACCAGACACAGGACAGCCGTCAGATCCGCGCCTGTATCGGGATCATCAATCGCGGCCCAGAGCGCGATATAGCCCAGATAGAACAGGAACAGGATCAGGAAGCTGGTCAGGCGCGGGTCCCAGGCCCACCATGTCCCCCACATCGGCTGCCCCCAGACAGCCCCGGTGATCAGCCCGATCAGCGTCATGACCAGCCCGACGGGCGCTGCGGCCTTGGCGGCCAGAGCGCTGACATGATGCCGCCGGATCAACCAGATCAGCGAGGCCACCAGCATCATCACCCAGATATTGATCGCCATCATCGCAGAGGGCACATGCAGGAACACGATCTTGACGGTCGATCCCTGACGAAAATCATCAGGTGTGAAGAAAAACCCCCAGACAAGCCCGATTGTCGTCACGACCACAGCCGCCACAGTGACGATCGGCAACAGCCAATCGGTCGTGCGCATGAATTTCAGCGGATTTGCATATTCCCAGAAGGACGCCATGGGGATCACCTATCTTTCGCTCTGGCCAGTCTCAAGTCTTTGCTACAGTGCTTCACCGAAGGTTTATCCGCAGCACAAGGGCGGATGCAAAGGGCAATAATGCCACAGCCCCGGCCGTGATGCTGCCCAGAAGCGCAAGCGGTGTGCCCACGGCCAGCCCCTGCGCGCCCCGGCTGACCACTTCCGCCCCGAAAACCAGTGTCGGAATATAAAGCGGCAGCACCAGCAGCGACATCAGCAACCCGCCGCGCTTCAGCCCCACCGTCAGCGCCGCGCCGAATGTGCCGATCACCGACAAGGCCGGGGTGCCAAGCAGCAAGGACAGGATCAGCCACAGATAGGCCTCTGCGGGCAGGAACAGCAGCAGGCCCAGCACGGGCGAGATCAGCACCAGCGGCAGTCCTGTCGTCAGCCAATGCGCGACGGCCTTGATCGTGACCACAGCCTCCAGCGGCACAGGCGCCGTGGCCAGCAGATCGAGCGAACCATCCTCGAAATCCAGCGCAAAAATGCGGTCCAGCGACAGCAGGCACGCAAGCAGCGCCCCCACCCACAGGATCCCCGGTGCGATCAACGCCAGCGTCGCAGGCTCTGGTCCCACCCCCAGCGGCACCAATACCGCAAGAATCAGGAAAAACGCGAGCCCCAGCCCGAAGCCGCCGCCTGCCCGCAGCGCCAGTCGCAGGTCGCGTGTCAGTAGCGCAATCACAGGAAGGCCTCGTCAAACCCGCCCGTGCCGGGCTCGGGCAGGCGGGCTTTGTACCCTGTCAGATCCAGAATTTCGGCCTCTGGCAAGCCCAGATCGATATGTGTGGCCATCAACGCCATGCCCCCCTGCCCGAGATGCGCGCGCACCACCGCACCGAACAGCGCGACCGAAGCCACATCCAGCGACACGGTCGGTTCATCCAGCACCCAGACCGGACGCCCCGTCACCAGAAGCCGCGCCAGTCCCAGCCGCCGCTTCTGCCCCGCCGACAGGTTCTGCGCCGCCCGGTCTGCCAGCGCGCGCAGGTTCATCTGCTCCAGCGCTGCGCTGATCCCCTGCGTGCCATAGATCGCGGCCCAGAAATCCAGATTCTCGCGCACGCTCAATGTGCCCTTGATCCCGTCAGCATGGGCCGCATAGGCGATGCTGTCCGGAGCCGCCGAAATCTCGCCCGCCAGCGCGGGCTGCAACCCGGCCACCGTGCGCAGAAGCGTCGTCTTGCCGCAGCCATTCGGCCCGCGCAACACCAGCGCCTGCCCCGGCGCGAGCGCGAAACTGACCTGTTCGAGCAAAGGCAAGCCACCGCGCGCGCAGGCCAGCCCCTGAACGTTCAGCATGACCGACCCGCTGGTTTCATCTTGCCAGAAATACTCAAAATTCCGCCCTCAGCCCACAGGCAGGACAGCAAGGGCCACGCGCCGCGCCTCGGACAGAAGCACATTATAGGTGCGGCAGGCCGCCGGGCTGTCCATGGCCTCGACCCCCAATCCTGCGTCTTCCAGCACTGCCCGCAGATCCGTCGGGATATGCGCGACCTGTCCGCCTGTGCCGATCAGCAGAACATCAACCTGCCCCACCAGCGCGAGCAGCGTCTCTGTGTCATTATAGCCGCCCCAGCCCTGCACAAGCCCCGGTGCGATCAAGAGCGGTGCCGCATGGGTCTCACCGCCCAGACGGAAGAAATCCGGCCCATAGCCTTCGACAGGTTGCCTTGCGCCGAAATCCACTTCCGAGATGCGCATCTCAGCCTTCCTTGACCCCGAATTGCGTGCCCGCCGTATCGCCCGAGTTCTTCGACCAGTCGCGCTTGACGCCAAGCCGCAGCAGCACCGCAGAAGCGACGAAAACCGACGAATAGGTGCCCACGATCACGCCCCAGATCATCGCAAAGACAAAGCCCCGGATCACATCACCGCCCAGAATGAACAGCGACAGCAGCGCCAGCAATGTCGTGACCGAGGTCATGACGGTCCGTGACAGCGTCTCATTGATCGAGAGTGTGAGCACTTCCTTCAGGGGCCGTTTCTTGTATTTGATCAGGTTCTCGCGCACGCGGTCGAACACGACCACCGTGTCGTTCAGCGAATAGCCCACGATGGTCAGCAGGGCCGCGATGATCGCCAGATCGAAGCGGATCTGCAGCAGGCTGAAAATGCCGATGGTCAGCACCACATCATGCACAAGTGCCGCGACGGCCCCGACCGAGAACTGCCATTCAAAGCGCAGCCAGATGTAGAACAGCACCGCCGAGAGCGCCAGCACGACCGAGATGACGGCAGAGCGGATCAATTCGCCCGAGACTTTCGGACCCACCGATTCGACCGCCGCGAAGGTCAGGGTCGGATCGACTTCGACCAGCGCCGCGCGGATGTTGTTGATCTGCTCGGGCGTGATCGCCTCGGTGCCTTCCTGCGCCTGGATGCGCACCATCGCCACATTGCGATCCGCGCCGAAAGCCGGATCAAAGACTTCGGTGATGGCGATATCGCCCTTGCCCAGCGGCATGATCGCAGCACGATAGGCCGCAATATCAACCGGGGCCTGTGCCTCGGTCCGGATCGAGGTGCCGCCGCGGAAATCGATCCCGAAATTCAGCCCCATGATGAAAAACACCACCAGCGACAGCACCATCGCCACAGCAGATGCCCCGAAGGTGAGCCGCCAGTGACGGAAGAAATCCACCGAGGTCTTTTCCGGAACCAGTTTAAGTCTCATTCCCAACCCCTTCAGATCACGAGTGTTTTCGGGCGCGCGCGCTCGAAATAGATGACAATCATCAGCTTGGTGACGAAAAGCGCTGTAAAGACCGAAGTGATGATCCCCAGCCCAAGCGTGACCGCGAACCCACGCACCGGGCCAGAGCCCATCGCAAACAGGATCCCGGCAGTGATGAAAGTCGTGATATTGGCGTCCAGAATCGCCGAAAGTGCCTTGTCATAGCCCTGCTCGATGGCCCGCGCCGGTCCCTTGGCTGTGCGCATTTCCTCGCGTATGCGCTCGAAGATCAGCACAGTCGCATCGACAGCCATGCCGATAGTCAGCACGATCCCTGCGATCCCCGGCAGGGTCAGGGTCGCGCCGATCAGCGACAGCAGCGCGAAGATCATCGACAGATTCAGCAGCAGCGCGATATTCGCGATCACGCCAAACGCCCCATAAGAGGCCAGCATGAAGGCCAGCACCGCGACCATGGCGACCATCGCCGCGATCCGGCCTGCATCGATACTGTCCTGCCCCAGTTCAGGGCCGACCGTGCGTTCTTCCAGAAAATCCATTTCCGCAGGCAGGGCACCGGCGCGCAGCAGAACCGCCAGCCGGCTGGTTTCCTCGACCGTGAACCGGCCTGTGATGATACCGGACCCGCCCGGAATATGGCTCTGGATCGTGGGGGCCGAGACGACCTCGCCATCCAGCACGATGGCAAAGGGATTGCCAATATTTTCGGCCGTGTAGAGGCCGAAGGCCCGCCCGCCTGCCGGGTTGAAGCGGAAATTCACCGCCGGGCGGTTATTCTGATCCATACCGGGCTGGGCATCGACCAGCTGTTCGCCTGTCACCACCGGAGTCTGCTCGAGCACATAATAGACCCCCGGATCATCCATAGAGGGATAGATCACCTGACGCGGGCCGGGTATTTCATCCGGATCAGAGGTAACATTGACCACCGGATGGAAGGTCAGCCGCGCTGTGGTGCCGATCAGTTCTTTCAGCTCTTCCGCCGATCCGATCCCCGGCACCTGGATCAGGATGCGGTCTGCACCCTGGCGCTGGATCGTGGGTTCACGCGTGCCGGCCTCATCGACGCGGCGGCGGATGATTTCCAGCGACAGGCGCATGGTCCGCTCATCCGTGGCCTGCCGTTCGGCTTCGGACAGGGTGACGACGATCTCCTCGCCATCGACCCGGACCTCCAGATCATCGGCCTGTCCGAAACCGCCAATGGATTGCGTCGGCTGGGCAAGCTCGCGGGCGAAGGCCGCAGCCTGGGCCGTCATTCCTTCATTGCCGACGCGCACGCGCAATTCGCCCGGATCATCCGAGGGCATCCGGCGCACGGCACCAAGTGTCCCGCGCTCTTCGACCAGACGGTCGCGCACCATGGGCCACATGCTGTCGATCCGGTCCGCATAGACATCCGAGACCCGGACTTCCGCCAGCAGATGCGCGCCACCGCGCAGATCAAGGCCGAGATTGACCAGAAACCCAGGCAGGAAGGACGGCCACCCGGCCTTGTCGGCCTCGATGGCGGCATTGCGCTCGCCTGCCTCTATCAGAGAAGCCGCGTCATTATGCCGCTCGACCCGGTCATAGAACAGGTTCGGCATGGCAAAGATCAGCGCGAGCGCACAGGTCGCCCAGATCAGCACGCGTTTCCACATCGGTATTTGCAGCATCAGCGCAAGGCCCCCGCATTCAGGTCAGGTGAGCGGAAAGATCAGTCTTTCGCAGCCGGTTCGGTCTTGGACAGCACAGTCGAGATCGTCGATTTGATCACCCGCACGCGCACGCCTTCGGCGATTTCCACCTCGACCTCGCCATCTTCCTTGACCTTGGAAATCTTGCCGACAACGCCGCCCTGCGTGACCACCTGATCGCCGCGCCGAAGCCCGGAGACCATCGCCTGATGTTCCTTCATCTTCTTCTGCTGCGGACGGATCAGCAGGAAATACATGATCACGAAGATCAGGATGAATGGGATGATCGAAATCAGGCCACCGGCGGCACCGGCATCTTGCGCATAGGCAGGCGTGACGAACATGAAAGCTCCTGTCTGTTGGTTGCCCGGTTATCCGGGCATAGATGGCCACCCCGGAAAGGGGCAATTTGGCGCGCACCCTAGTCGCAGGGGGTGATATTGGCAAGGCGCAGCCATGCGCTTTGCACGGGCTTTCCTGTCGAAAACGCGTGATCGGGCTACCAACGCCCTGTGAGCGCGCGCAGCATGAGCCTACCCCGGCGCGAGAACTCCGAGAGCGCCAGCCCGCCTGTGCGCACCAGCGCCGGATTGGCGGCGGCACGGCGCAGGATCGACCCGGCCTGCCAGCCGGTCAGCAGCGCGGGCATGGCAGCAGCGGGGACGCTGTTGCGGAATTTTCGCGCGCGGGACAGCCGCTCAAGCGCATTTTGCGCAAGCGCGCGGATAGCCGCGTCGCTGTCATCCGGCAGCGGCGGCAGATTGCGCGCGCGCAGTTCCGGCACAGCCAGAAACCAATTGGCCAGACCCGCGGCATGGGCCATGTCGCGTACGACCAGTTCCGCCACGGGCTTTGCCCCAAGGATCAGCGCAGCAAGCCACATCAGATTGCCGCTGGTCGCATCCAGATACTGCTCCAGCGCCTGCATGTCGGCAAACCCCTCGCGCGCGATATCCTGCCTGCGCGCGGCGATCATCGCATGGCCCAGCTCCACCGGCAGCGCGCCGTCACGCCAGACCTGCGCCAGTGGCTCGGCGACCTCATGCGCGCGCGGCGCCGCACCTGCGGCGATCCCGTCCAGCGTATCGGCCCAGAATTGCAGGCGCATTTCCGCGATCAATGGCTCCTGCGTCACCCAGGGGGCGCGCGCGATTTCCAGATTGAAGGCATAGAGCGGCCAGAGCCTTTCGCGGTCGGCCTCTGGCGCGGCGCGGGTCGCGGCATGGCGGTCCGGATCGCCCTGCCGGACTTTCTCGGCCAGATCGCTCATTCCGGTGCCACCACCATCAGCGCATAGGCGATTTCGGACGGCGCTGCCCGCCAGCGCGCGATTTCGCGCTCGGCCTCGTCAAGTGCGGCGGCCAGTGCGCCGGTCGCGCCCGGGCGCAGCTTCTCGATGCGTTTGGCCATCGGGATGTAATAGGCTTCCCATGCATCGCCCACCTGCATCTGTTCGCCCAGGACCCGGTAGCCCGCCGCATGAACCCGCGCGCGGATGCCTGCGACATCACTGATCTGCGGATATTCGGCCCAGAAGGCGCGCGCGGCATCCGAGGGGCGCGGCAAAAGGCAAGGCTCGGAAAAGGCCACGGCCCCACCCGGAGCCAGCGCCGGACGCCATGCTTTCAGCCCTTCGGTGACGCCCAGAAAATACAGTGCGCCCGCACACCAGATCAGATCATAAGGGCCGGTCAGTTGCGCCATATCGCCCTGCGCGACCTGCACCCGTTCGCCGAAAGGGGCCGTGCGCTTCTGCGCGGCCTCGACGAATTGCGCGATCTTGTCCACGGCATCGATCTGCGCCTGGGGGCGTTCCTTGGCCAGCGTCACTGTATCCGCGCCCGACCCGCAGCCTGCATCCATGATCCGCGCCTGTGCCGGAGTGGCGGCGACGGAAAGCGCCCAACCCAGATCAGCCGGGGCCCCCGGCCCTTCGCGGTTCAGGTCACTATAGAGCGTCAGAAACGCTTCCTCGGGGGTCAGATCCGACATGGGTTTACTCCGTCACGCAGGAATTTCCAGTTCACGGCATCGAGAAGCGCCTCGAAACTGGCGTCCACTATGTTGGGCGAGACGCCCACAGTGGACCAGCGCCGCCCCTGCCCGTCTTCACTGTCAATGATCACGCGGGTCACGGCCTCGGTCCCGCCTTGGGTGATGCGGACCTTGAAATCGACCAGTTTCATGTCGTCAATTGCCGCCTGATAGGGGCCAAGATCCTTGGCCAGCGCCTTGGAGAGCGCATTGACCGGCCCGCGATCATGGCCCGCTGCATCCATCGATTCGGACACTGAAAGCTTCTTCTCATCGCCGATCTTCACGACGACCACAGCCTCGGACAGCGTGACCATCTCGTTATACTTGTTCTTGCGCCGCTCGACCGTCACGCGGTAGCGCTTGACCTCGAAATACTCCGGCACCTGCCCCAAAGCACGCCGCGCGAGCAACTCGAAACTGGCCTGCGCGCTGTCATAGGCATAGCCCTGATCCTCGCGCGCCTTCACTTCTTCCAGAATCGCGCCAAGCCGCGGGT
>SKRP01000234.1 GCA_007118445.1 Natronohydrobacter sp. | reverse complement strand
GCCGCCAGATCGTGCAATTCGCGCGTCACCTGCGCCGATACGGTCGTGTGATCGACAAAGAGCGTGCCAGCCTGCATGGCGGCAAACGCGCCCTCTTCACCCAGACAGACGCTGCGCAGGTCGTCATCATTGCCGACACAGGCCATCACCATATCCGCCCCGGCAGCAGCTTCGCGCGGGGTATGCCCGAAACGGCCACCGTGCCGGGCGACCCAGGTCTCGGCCTTGGCGGTGGTGCGGTTATAGACGGTGACCTCATGGCCGGCCTTTGCGAGATGCCCGGCCATCGGCCCGCCCATCACCCCCAGCCCCAAAAACGCAATACGTGCCATCTCCATCCCCCGCTCTCGAATTCTTGTCATTGCGCTTCCGGCGCGCCCGCAATACCTATCAGGGCCAGTCCGACCGTCAACACAAACACCGCAGCCCTGCTCATGTTCACCGTTTTCCGCTGGCTTCTGAGGATATTTGCAGGGCTTGCCCTGCTCGCTGTCCTGTCGCTGGCGGGGCTCTATTTCTTCCTGTCGCGTTCGCTGCCCGATTACGGTGAAACCTTTCGCCTGAACGGCATTTCGGGCGAGGTCGAGATCGTGCGCAACACCCATAACGTGCCGCATATCTTCGGCGAAACCGATCCCGATGTGTTCTTCGGCCTTGGCTTTGCCCATGCGCAGGACCGCATGTGGCAGATGCAGATGCTGCGCCGCACCGCGCAGGGGCGGTTGTCGGAAATGTTCGGACGCCGGACCCTGCGCACGGATGAATTGATGCGCAGACTCGATGTCTACGGGCGCGCGCGCAGTTCGCTGGCCGCGCAGGATGCCGAGACACAGGCCGCGCTGGCGGCCTATAGTGACGGGGTGAATGCCTGGCTGCGGCTGACCAATGAGCGCGCGCGCGGGCGCGGCGGGCCGGAATTCTTTCTCTTCACGGCGGAAATGCCGCTCTGGCAGCCAGCGGATTCGCTCGCGATCCTGAAACTGATGGCCGTGCAGATGAACAGCCAGATCGCGCGCGAAGTGCAGCGCGCGCGGGTCTCGCTGCTGGTCGAGCCCGAGCGGCTGCGCGACCTGATGCCCGATGCGCCCGGATCGGGCGTCGCCGCGCTGCCCGATTTCGCCAGCCTGTTTCCCGAAGTGACCCCCAGCACGCAGATGACGCTGGCGCATGACCCGCTCAGCCCGATCCGCCCCCCGGCGCTGGCTTCGGCCTCGAACAGCTTTGCCGCCACGTCCGCGCGTGCGGCCAGTGATGGCGCGATCCTGGCCAATGACCCGCATCTGGAACTGACCGCGCCCTCGCAGATGTATCTGGCGCGGCTGGAGCTTTCGACCGGCGGCGTGATCGGGGCCACGATCCCCGGAATGCCGCTGATCCTGTCGGGCCGCTCCGAGGCGCTGGGCTGGGGTGTGACCTCCAGCTATCTTGATGACAGCGATGTGTTTCTTGAAGAGCTGAACCCCGACAATCCGCTGGAATACCGCAGCCCCGAGGGCTGGGCCGAGTTCGAGACGCGCGGCTCGATCATCCGCATCCGCGATGAAGACCCGGTCACGCTGACCCTGCGCTGGTCCGCAAACGGGCCGGTCCTGTCGGGCGCGCTGTATGATCTGGGCACGATCACGCCTCCGGGCCATGTCGCAACCATCGGCTGGACCGGACTGGACCCGGCGGATACGACCATGAGCGCCGCGCTGCGGCTGATGCGCGCGCAAAGCATCGACGAAGCACTCGAGGCCGGTGAGGATTATATCGCGCCCTCGCAGGTTCTGATGCTGGCCACGCGCGAACGTATCGCCATGCAGCTGATCGGCCGGATGCCGCGTCGCGATGCGGCGCATGAAACGCAAGGGCGGATGCCGTCCGCAGGCTGGAAGCCGGAAAACCGCTGGCTGGGCACCCTGCCCTATTCGGCCAATCCGCGCTTCACCGACCCGGAGTCAGGCATTCTGGGCAATACCAATAACAAGATCCTCGACCGCCCTTTCCCGCTGCATGTCAGCCATGACTGGGGCGACACCCAGCGCATCGAGCGCTTTCAGCACCTGATGCGCCAGCGCAATGTCCATACCCGCGACAGTTTCATCGAGGCGCAGCTCGACACGGTCAGCCCGGCTGCGCGGCTGCTCTTGCCGCTGGTCGCCGCCGATCTGTGGTTCTCGGGCGAGGCCGCGCCTGCAGGCACCCGCGCGCATCTGCGCCAGCGCGCCCTGCGCCTGATGGCCGACTGGAATGGCGAGATGAACGAACATCTGCCCGAGCCGCTGATCTATGCCGCCTGGATGCGCCATCTGCAGAACCGGCTGATCCGCGACGAGCTGGGCCCGCTGGCCGAGAGCTTCACCCATGTCGATCCGGTGTTTATCGAACGCGTGTTCCGCAACACGGATGGCGCGGGGGAATGGTGCAATATCGTGCAATCCTCGGTCCGCGAGACCTGCACCGAGATCGCCATTGCCGCATTGGACGAGGCGCTTCTGCGGCTGTCCGAGCGCTATGGTGACACAGTTGAAAGCTGGCGCTGGGGGGATGCGCATATGGCCAGCCACAGCCATGCGGTTCTGGGCGAGATGCCGCTGGTGCGCCATTTCGTCAATATCCGCCAGTCCACATCCGGCGGTGATCACACGCTGATGCGCGGCCGCACATCGGGCCGCGACCCCGAACCTTTCGCGAATGTACATGGCGCGGTCTATCGGGGCGTCTATGATTTTGCCGATCCGGAAAGCTCGGTCTTCATCCTGTCCACAGGTCAATCCGGGCACCCGCTGTCGCGCCATTATGACGATCTGGGTGATCTGTGGCGGCGTGGCGAATACATTCCCATGACGCTTGATCCGGAACTGGCGCGCGGTGGCTCAGTGGGGATCACCCGGCTGATGCCGCGCAGCCCATAGGGTGCGCCGTTGCAAAGCTGTCACATCCCGTCGCCCGGGGGGCACGTTTCCCCAAGGTAACATGTGACAAACCTGCCCAAAACACGCAACACTCGCTCAACAGATGATGGCTGCGTGCCTGTGATCGCGGTACGCGCTGTCTGAACGGAAAGAAGGAGGAGATTTCCGTGCGTAAAACGCTTGCTACCGGGCTTGTTGCCCTTGCTGCGAGCCCTGCTCTCGCCGGGGGGATCGAGCGCAATCCGCAATCCATGGCGATTCTGTTCGAACAGGGGAATTATGCCGAATTCGGCGTGACCTATGCGCGTCCACGTGTGAGCGGTGAATTGTTCGGGCCCGGTGGCCCGGCCAGCGGCAATATTGCCCGTCGCTTCACAACCGGGTCGTTTGCCTTCAAGGGCGATGTCAACGAGCAACTCTCCTATGCGCTGATCCTCGACCAGCCCTTCGGGGCGGATACGCTTTATCCAACGCGCGGCACACCGCTCGACGGGGCCGCCGGCAAGATCGACAACACCACATTGACCGGCGTCCTGCGCTACAGCTTTGACGGCGGCTTCAGCGCCTATGCCGGTCTGCGCTCTTCCTGGACCGCAGGCCGCGTCGCGCTGCCGGGATACAACATGTCCACGGATCGCGATCAGGCGTTTGGCTATCTGCTGGGTGTGGCCTATGAAATGCCGGAAATCGCCTTGCGGGTCGCGCTGACCTATAACTCGCGGATCAAGCACAAGTTCGACGCGCTGGAGCAGGTCGCGGTACCCGGCGTCGGGATCGTGCCTTTCGAGTCGAATTTCACCACCAATATTCCGGCCTCCGTGAACCTTGAGTTTCAGACCGGGATTGCCGAAAACACGCTGGCCTTCGGCTCTGTGCGCTGGGTGAACTGGAAAGATTTCGATATCCTGCCGCCAGTCTACCAGTCCGATCCCGCGCGCCCGCCGCTGGTCGCCTATCAGAAGAATTCCGTGACCTATACGCTGGGTGTTGGTCGTCGGTTTACAGAGAACTGGGCCGGGTCAATCTCTGTGTCGCATGACACAGGCAATGGCAATCCGACCTCGAATCTCGGTCCTCTGGGCAAGCGCAACTCGATCGGCGTGGGGGCCTCTTACACGCTCGACGCCATGACCATCAGCGCGGGCGTGCAATATTCGCGCATCGGCAGCGCAACCACGAATATCAACAGCCGGTTTGGTAGCAATTCGGTGCTGGGTGGCGGCATCCGCATCGGCTACCGGTTTTGAGTAAACGGTAATTTGAGTAAACTCCGCCCCGCCAGCTTCGCACTGGCGGGGTTTTTCATGCGCCATTGACCATCCCGCATCGGCTGGCTAGGCACAGGCTGTTGCCGCTTCGAGGACGCGCCCATGCTCTACCCGACCGCCACAGACTGGCACAACGCCCCGCGCAAGAAGGTCATGCTTTATGGCATGTCGGGGCTGGGCAAGACATATCTTGCCAATCTGTTGCGCGAGAGCGGCGGCTGGTTCCATTACTCGGTCGATTACCGCATCGGCACGCGCTACATGGGCGAATTCATCGCCGATAATTTCAAGCGCGAGGCGATGAAAGTGCCGCTGCTGCGCGAGCTCTTGCTGACGGATTCGGTCTATATCAGCTCGAATATCACCTTTGACAATCTCGCGCCCCTGTCCACATACCTTGGCAAGCCCGGTGATCCGTCGAAAGGCGGATTGCGCTTCGGCGACTACATGACGCGGCAGGACCAGCACCGCGCCGCAGAAATTGCAGCGCTGGCCGACACCCCCCATTTCATCGCCCGTGCCGAGGCGCTGTATGGCTACCCGCATTTCGTCTGCGATACAGGCGGGTCGATCTGCGAAGTGATCGACCCCTGCGATCCGGATGACCCGCTGATGACCACGCTGAAAGCCCATGTGCTGCCGATCTGGATCAAGGGCTCGGATGCGCATACGGCAGAGTTGATCCGCCGCTTCGACCGCGCCCCCAAGCCGATGTATTATCAGCCTGATTTCCTGTGCGCTGCCTGGGCCGCCTATCAGCACGAGACCGGCCATTCCCCCGAACATATCGACCCGGATGCCTTCGTGCGCTGGACCTATGCCCGCGCGCTGGCGCACCGTGCCCCGCGTTACGCCGCGATGGCCAGGAACTGGGGGATCACGGTCAGCGCCGAGGAGGTCGCCCAGATCCGCACGGCCCATGATTTCAACCAGTTGATTGCTGCGAAACTGCCTGACTGAGGACGACAGATGCCGATAAAACTGCCCGAGACCCTGCCTGCTTTCGATGTGCTGACCCGCGAAGGGGTCATGGTCATGTCCGAGGCACAGGCCGCGCGGCAGGACATCCGCCCGCTGCGTATCGGGTTGTTGAACCTGATGCCGAAGAAAATCCAGACCGAGACGCAATTCGCCCGGCTGATCGGGGCCACGCCCCTGCAGATCGAATTCTCGCTGATCCGCATGTCCGAGCATGAGACGAAGAACACCGCCGCCGAGCATATGGCCGAGTTCTACCGGCCCTTTCAGGAGGTGAAGGGCGAGCGCTTCGACGGGCTGATCATCACGGGTGCTCCGATCGAGCATCTGCCCTATCAGGAGGTGACCTACTGGGATGAACTGACCGAAGTGTTCGACTGGACCCAGACCCATGTGCACCAGACTTTCGGGGTCTGCTGGGGTGGCATGGCGATGCTCGCGCATTTCTATGGCCTGCCCAAGCATATGCTCGACGCCAAGGCTTTCGGGTGCTTCCGGCATCGCAACCTTGCACCCGCCTCGCCCTATTTGCGCGGGTTTTCGGATGATGTGCTGATCCCGGTCAGCCGCTGGACCGAACTGCGCCAGTCAGAGGTCGATGCAATCCCCGCGCTGACCACGCTGATCGGGTCGGATGAGGTCGGCCCTTGTCTGATCGAAGACCTGGACCATCGCGCATTGATGATCCTGAACCATTTCGAATATGACAGCACCACGCTGAAGGAAGAGTATGACCGCGATATCGAGGCAGGCAAACCGATCAATGTGCCGCTGAACTATTATCCCGATGATAATCCCGCGAGGATGCCGCTCAATCGCTGGCGAAGCCATGCGCATCTTCTATATGGCAACTGGATCAACCAGATGTACCAGACCACACCTTATGACCTTGCGCAGATTGGCCAGTAGACTTGCAGGGCTTGCCCTGATCGCCACGCTTCTCGTGGCCTGTTCGGCAAGCCGGGAGATGCAGATGGCCCATGCCGAAACCCCGCCGGAAGGGGCGTTCATCGATCTGCCGCAAGGGCGCATTCATGCGATCGTGCGCGGGCAAGGCCCGGATCTGGTGATGATCCACGGCGCGAATGGTAATGCACGCGATTTCAGCTTTGATCTGATGGACCGTATGGCGAATGAGTTCCGCATCATCGCCTTTGACCGCCCCGGTTTCGGATTCTCGGATGATTTCGGCACTGTGGAAAGCCCGATCGATCAGGCCGATATCCTGCGCGCTGCGGCGCAGCGGCTGGATATCGAGAACCCGATTGTGCTGGGCCATTCCTATGGCGGGGCGGTGGCGCTGGCCTGGGCCTTGCGCGCGCCGGATGATGTGGCCGGGCTGACATTGCTCGCGCCCGTGACCCACCCTTGGCCGGGGGATCTGGGGCTGTGGTATCGAATCACCGCCTCACCCCTCGGGCGCTATCTGATCCTGCCGACGATTGCGGCGCTTGCGCCGCGCAGTGCTGTGGAAAACACGCTTGCGAATGTCTTTGCGCCCGATCCGGTGCCCGAGGGCTATCTCGATCATCTGGGCTTCAACCTGACAATGCGGCGCGGGCAACTGTCGCTGAATGCACAGCAGGTCAACAGCCTGATCCGCTATGTCGAGGCGATGTATCCGGGCTACCCGGCGCTGACCATGCCCATCGAGATCGTCCATGGCACGGCCGACAAGACAGTTGGTATAGGCATCCATTCGGAACGGATGGTGCGCGAGGTCGAGAGCGTCAATCTGACCTCCCTTGAGGATGTGGGCCATATGCCCCACCATGCGCAACCCGAGACTGTGGCAGAGGCGATCCGCCGGACCCGTGATCGCGCGCGGTAAACGTAAGGTGCGTGGCAAGCCACGCACCCTACCCAAGCGCTCACTCCAGCGCTTCCAGCTCGTCGATGAAGCCCTCGATCATCGCCAGGCCCTTGTCCCAGAACGCCGGGTCCGACGCATCCAGCCCGAAAGGTGCCAGCAACTCCTTGTGGTGCTTGGACCCGCCTGCTTTCAGCATCTCGAAATACTTGTCCTGAAAGCCTTCGGGCGCGGCCTCATAGGCCGCATAAAGCGCATTCACCAGCCCGTCCCCGAAGGCATAGGCATAGACGTAGAACGGCGAATGCACGAAATGCGGGATATAGGACCAGAAGGTCTCATAGCCTTCCATGAAGTTGAACACCGGCCCGAGGCTCTCGGCCTGCACTGACATCCAGAGCGCATTGATATCCTCGGGCGTCAATTCGCCTTCGCGCCGCGCTGCGTGCAGCTTGCACTCAAAGTCATAAAACGCGATCTGGCGGACGACCGTGTTGATCATGTCCTCGACCTTGCCCGCGAGCAGCACCTTGCGTTCCTCACGCGTTTTCGCCTTTTCCAGCATCCGCCGGAAGGTCAGCATCTCGCCAAAGACCGAAGCCGTTTCCGCCAGCGTCAGCGGCGTCGAGGACAAAAGTTCCCCCTGACCCGCTGCCAGCCGCTGATGCACCCCGTGGCCCAATTCATGCGCGAGCGTCATCACATCGCGCGGCTTGCCCAGATAGTTCAGCATCACAAACGGATGCGCGTCCGTGACCGTCGGATGTGCAAACGCGCCCGGGGCCTTGCCCGGTTTCACCGCCGCATCGGTCCAGCCTTGCGAAAAGAACGGTTCTGCCAGTTCCGCAAGCTGCGGCGAGAAGCCCGCATAGGCATCGAGCACGGTTTCCCGCGCTTCATCCCAGCCGATCTTGCGCGGGGCTTCCAGCGGCAGCGGTGCATTGCGGTCCCAGACTTCCAATGCCTCCAACCCCAGCCATTTCGCTTTCAGCGCGTAGTAGCGGTGCGACAGGCGCGGATAGGCCGCGACAACGGCGTTGCGCAGTGCCTCGACCACTTCCGGCTCGACATGGTTCGACAAGTGCCGCCCCGTCTGGGCCGTGGGCATCTTGCGCCAGCGATCCTCGACCTCTTTTTCCTTGGCAAGCGTGTTATGAACCCGCGCGAAGAGTTTGATATTCTTGCCAAACACCTCGGCCAAAGCCCGCGCGCCCGCCTCGCGCTTCGCCCGCTCCGGGTCGGTCAGCAGGTTCAGCGTCGCTTCCAGTCCCAGCGGTTCTTCTTCGCCCTCTACCTCGAATTCCAGCCCAGCCATGGTTTCGTCAAACAGCCGGTTCCATGCAGAAGCGCCGACAACCGACTGATCGTGCAGGAATTTCTCCAACTCATCGGATAGCTGATAGGGCCGCATCGCGCGCATCCGCTCGAACACAGGCCGGTAGCGCGCCAGATCCGCATCTGCTGCCAGAAGCGCATCAAACGCGGCATCCTCGATCCGGTTCATTTCCAGCGAGAAAAACACCAGCGGCGTGGTGGCATTGGTCACGCGGTCCTGCGCATCGGCCATGAATTTCGCGCGCGTGGGGTCAATCGTGTTCTGATAGTAGCGCAGCCCCGCATAGGACATCAGCCGCCCCGCCACCATGTCGATCTTCTCAAAGCGGCGCACGCATTCCAGCATTGCGCTGGCGTCCAGCCCTGCGAGCTTCCCCTCATAAGCCGCTGCGAAATCGGCACATTCCTGCACCAGCCAGTCGAAATCGCGGGTCAGTTCGGGCGCTTCTGGCCCGGAATAAAGCGCCGAGAAATCCCATTCGGGAAGATCGCCAAATTCGGTTTTCGTCACGCTGCGGTCATCAAGGGCCATGCCAGTCTCCTGTCTGTTTCCAGACAGGTAGGCCGTGCAGGCCGCGCCTGCAAGCGCTCAGTCCATCTCCTGGAACGGCCAGGG
>SKRP01000290.1 GCA_007118445.1 Natronohydrobacter sp. | reverse complement strand
TTTACCGGGGCGGTTGCTCCTTCGGCCCTGACGCATGCGCCAGTGTCTCCCGTATCCTGATAGGTGCCGTGCTAACGGAAAACAGGGGGCTATGGCAAGCCCCCCGTGACCCGCAGCGCAGACCTTGGTCACAAGCGGCCATACCCCGCACAATCGCTTGGCGACTTCAATCCGCCGCGCGCAAGCGCGCGCAGCGCAACCTTACCGTGTCAGGCTTACAGTGCGCAGGTATCGGCGGCACCACAGCTTGTAAAACGCCTTCACTTCGCTGCCATTTCCAGACCTAGAGCGGCACCGCCAGCGCCGGAGCCGGTGGCGGTGGCGGTGGTGGCGGCGGTGGCGGTGGTGGCGGTGGTGCGGCACGCCGCTTGGTTCTGGTCAGGCCGATGCTCGGGCCGAAATCGACAGTCCCGGTACCGAAATTGAGCCCCAGGTCCAGCCCGCCATAGAGATTTCCACTCAGATAGGCCGCACCCACTGTCCCGCGCAAGCTCTGGCTGCCGAACATGTAATCCAGCCCGATCGAAGCCACGGCCCGGTTGCGCCTGTCATTCGAGAATACCCGAAGCCCGACCCCGGTATCGACATTGCCCGATCCGAAGGAAAAGGACAGACCCAGACCCACTGTAGGATCAGCACTGGCTGTCGATGACATTCCGAGCATTGCGGCAAAAGCAAGTGGAACAAGACGCCTGGCAAAACCTCCGGTCAAAACAAGTTGACGTAACGTAACATGTTTTCCGGAATGGCGGGAGGAAAAGCCGGGAATGCCTGCGAAACCGTGTATTTCAGGCAACAGATTCCATTTCGGCGATGATTCCGTTCACGATCTCGGCCAGAAGCCCCTCATCCTCGCATTCGGCCATCACCCGCACCAGTGGCTCGGTGCCGGATTTGCGGATCAGCAGCCGCCCCTGCCCGTCAAGCCGGGCCTTGGCATCCTCGATCACGGTCTGGACTTCGGATCTCGACAGCAGATCCACCCCCGGCGCATAGCGCAGGTTCTTCAGCATCTGCGGCACCGGATCAAAGGACCGCGCCAGCATCGAGGCGGGCTTGCCGCTCTCGATCATCGCCGCCAGAAACTGCAGCGCCGCGATCAGCCCGTCACCAGTGGTCGCGTAATCGGTCATCACGATATGACCGGATTGCTCGCCGCCCAGGTTCCAGCCGCCCTGCCGCATCCGCTCGACCACATAGCGGTCGCCAACCGCCGTGCGTTCCATGCGCATCCCGTTGCCTTCGAGATAGCGCTCCAGCCCCAGATTGGACATGACAGTCGCGACCAGCACGCCCTCGCGCAGAATTTGCGCTTCAGCAAAGCGGCGCGCAAACAGCGCCATCAGCTGGTCGCCATCGGCAATCTGGCCGCGCTCGTCGATCAGGATCACCCGATCCGCATCCCCATCGAGCGAGATCCCCAGATCCGCGCCGGTTTCCAGCACTTTCGCGGCGCAGGTCCGCGGATAGGTCGAGCCGCAATCAAGGTTGATATTGGTGCCATTCGGACTGGCCCCGATGGCCACCACATCCGCGCCCAACTCCCACAAGAGCTGCGGCGCAACCCGATGCGCCGCCCCGTTCGCGCAATCGAGCACGATCTTCAGCCCGCTCAGTTCCGTGCCGCGCGCGAGCGTGGTCTTGGCATATTCGACATAGCGCCCGCCCGCCGCCTCGATCCGTTTGGCACGCCCGATATTGGCAGGCTGCGCAGGCGTGATCTCGCCTGTGACAATCGCTTCGATGGCGGCCTCATCGGCATCGGACAGCTTGAACCCGTCCGGGCCGAAAAACTTGATCCCGTTATCCTGATGCGCGTTGTGACTGGCGGAAATCATGATCCCCAGATCCGCGCGCATCGAGCGGGTCAGAAACCCCACAGCCGGCGTCGGCACTGGCCCCAGCAGCAGCACATTCATGCCCGTAGAGGTCAGCCCGGCGGTCAGCGCATTCTCGAACATATAACCCGACAGTCGCGTGTCCTTGCCGATCACCACCCGATGCTCGTTCGAGCCATTGCGCCGGAAGTGACGGCCTGCCGCCGCGCCCAGACGCAGCGCCATTTCCGCTGTCATCGGATGGGTATTCGCGGTCCCGCGCACCCCGTCTGTGCCGAAAAGCTTGCGTGTCATTACTGCGACCCCTCATCTGTTCTGTTATTGAGCGCCTGCCAGAGAGCAAGCGCCTGCCGTGTCTCGGCCACATCATGCACCCGCAGGATCTGCGCCCCCTGTGCGGCCCCGTGCAGCGCCACAGCCAGCGACCCGGCCATGCGCGCGCCAGCCTCTTCGACCCCGCTGAGCGTGCCGATGAAGCGTTTGCGCGATGCACCCAGAAGAATAACACAGCCCAGATCGTGCAACATCCCCAACCGCCGGATCAGGGCGAGATTATGCTCAAGCGTCTTGCCGAAACCGATGCCGGGATCCACGATCAGCCTGCCTTGGTCGATACCGGCGGCGGTTGCCCGGTCCAGCGCATCGGACAGCCAGTCGTAAACGTCCAGAGTCACATCAGAATATTGCGGATCAAGCTGCATCGTCTGCGGCGTGCCCTGCGCGTGCATCAGACAGAGCGGAGCGCCCGCTTCCGCCACGACGCGGCCCATGTCACGATCCCATGTCAGGGCTGAAACATCATTCACGATATCGGCCCCGGCCGCAAGCGCAGCTTCTGCCACCGCCGCCTTGCGCGTGTCGATCGAGATCGGCAGCGTCACCCCATCCGCGCGCAAATCCGCGATCAGCGGCGCGGTGCGGGCGATCTCGGCCTCCACCGGCACTTCGACTGCGCCGGGGCGGGTCGATTCGCCACCGATATCGAGAATATCCGCCCCCTCGGCGATCAGTCGCAGCGCATGGGCGCGCGCGGCCTGGAGCCCGTCGAACCGCCCGCCATCCGAAAAACTGTCCGGCGTGACATTCACGATCCCCATGATCCGGGGCTGCGCCCAGTCCAGCCCGCAGAGCGGTGCCGGGGCCTGCGCCAGATCAAGGTCGCGCGCCGGATCATAGCCGCGCGCCCCCCCCGGCCCGTCGCGCGTGAATTCGTGAATACCCGCAATACACAGGCCCTGCTGGCCGCGCAGCGGGGGCAGATCAGGCGCAGCAAGCGCCGCGGGAGCAATCAGAGGCAGACGATAGATCATGCGCGCATCTCTGCCCAAAGCGCGCGCCGGGCGCAAGCCTCAGCGCGTCATCCGGGTTTGCGGCACATGGCTGCCGGGCGGCACCGACAGACCTTCGGGCAGGCGCAATTCGCGCGCGGCGACATGCTCGGCCAGCCACAGCGCCAGCGCCAGACCGTCGCGCGCGGGCGCATCGGGGCTGTCAGTGGAATCGAGGATCAGTTTCGACGGGGCCCAGACGATCATCTGCCCCTGTTTCATCGCCCAGTCGATTTCCGTGCGGCTGGACACCACCACACAGCGCGGATCAAGCGCCGCCAGCCGCCAGGCATTCTGTTCGATGGCCAGCAGATCAATGCGGCGCTGCGTGGCGCGATGGAAGGTCTCGGCCACCGGCTGGGGCGGCATCCCCACACAGAGGATCACCGGCACCCCATCAGCCTGAAACCCGTCCAGCCGCGCGGCAAGATCAGGCGCGGCAATCATGGCATTGTCGAGATAGGCCACCAGCGGGTGCACCGCCTGTTCCTCGCCGCTTTCATCCACTGCGCGCAGCGGCTGGGCGGCGCGGTTGCGCACGATCTCGACCCCCAGCGCGCCGGGGCCGCGGTCCAGTTTCTCGACCCGCACGAAAGCGCGCATCGCCTGCGGCTCGTGCAGCACGCGCTCGGCCACGCGCTCGGCCAGGGTTTCCAGCAGGTTCAGCCGCTCGGCAGACAGTTCGGCGGCAATCGCCTCGGTGATGCGGTCATAGGACAGGATGCGATCAACATCGTCTTCCAGCGGTGCCGGATGCGGGCGCACTTCGACCACGACATTGAACCGCAGCCGCTGGCGCACACCGCGTTCGGCCTGAAATGCGCCGATCTCGACCTCGGTCACATGATCGCGCAGGCTGATCCGGTCGCGCGGCTCGGCACTGGCAGAGGCTTCGGCGCGGGCCTCGGGATGGGCAAAGGCCAGTCGGATATCGGAACTCATGCGCGGGGCTCTCCTGTCTGCCACGGGTGCCCCGCGTCTATTACGCGGCCGGGATCGCAAGACAAGGCGTGATTGCGTCACACGGGCACCGGGTTGCGACATGGCGCTTGCATCAGATCAGCATGACAGGGGAATGACAGCATCAGCCGCGATAGAAAAGATGCGCCCCGATCTGCGATGTCCGGGTGAAGCGCTGCGACCAGGCCGGGCTGACGGCAGTGGTATGGAAATAGAGCGCCCCTTGCGTCAGGCGGCTATGCGCGCCCTCAGACATCAGCTGCGCGATGCGCCGCGCCTTTCGGGCTGCCGACCTGTTGGGCATCGCTTCAGAGCGCCCGTCGCAAGCAAAACTGAACTGGCATCCCCCGCGCGCCTGCCCGTGTGCGCCCTGATAAACCACGCCGCAGATCGAACTCGGGAAATCGCGCGACGCAACGCGGTTCAGGATCACCTCGGCAACCGCGAACTGGCCCTTGATGCTCTCGCCCCGCGCTTCGTGATAGATCGCCGTGGCAAGGCAGGCTTCCTGTTCATTCAGATCGCGCAGTGTCACATTGCGCAGCCAGCGCCGGTCATATTGCACACTGCGCCGCACAAAACCTGCCGGGCGCGCCTCTGGCCGCCGCGAGACCGGCGGTGCCAGTTCTGATGCCGGTGCGGCCGCCATGGGCGCGATGCCCGCACCCTGGGTCGAGATATGCAGATCCTGCGCGATCGGCCCGGCCTGCGCCAGACCGATGCTGCGCGCCAAAGGCCGCAGCGAACGCGCCAGTGCGGGCTGCGCGTCGGGTTGCGGTGCCTCTGGTTGCGCGATCCGCGCGGGCGGAAAGATCCGGTCATCCACAGGCGCTGTGTCATGGATGATGCCGAAGACCGCCGCACCATGATCAGGCCCGTCCGGCGAGAGTGCTGCAAGGCGCATCATCCCGGCCTCTGGTGCCGTGACCATCATCTGGTTGCGATAGGCCGGATTCGATTGCTGCAGCGTCACCATGGCCAGCCGGGCGCGCATTTCGGAATGCAGCGTCCCGTCCTCGACGCGCGAGCCAACACTCGGCAGGGCGATCAGGACCGAGGCAGCGCAGATCGTGGAAAAGGTGACACCCCGGCGCGGGCCGCGGAACACACGAACCCCGCGCCGCAGACCCTGCGCCTGCACAGCAGCGACCTCGCGCCATCTTGCCGCCATATGCCCAGCCTGTGTGTCTTTGAATCGCAGCATTTCGTGCCGGGGCGGCGCTCATCACCACCCCTGTCCCCAAGGTTCTCATCAACTTTCAGCGAGGAACCCATACCCGAAAATGACCAAAAGGTCCAGAAATCCGGCAAGCATTGCGGGAACAAATTGGGAACTTCGATCTTTGGCCCAAGAAAACAAGCGTTTTTCCAGGGTTTCAGCCCAGATCCTCGATGGCAAGCTGCGCGGCGGCAAGCCGCGCCACAGGCACACGAAAGGGTGAACAGGACACGTAGTCGAAGCCCAGAGCGCGGCAGAAGCGAATCGATTCCGGATTGCCGCCATGTTCGCCACAGATCGACAGGGTCAGATCGCTGCGCGTCTTGCGTCCGCGTGACGCACCAAGTTCAAGCAATTCGCCCACCCCGTCAATATCGAGCACATGGAACGGGTCTTCGGGGAAAACCCCCTGCTGGACATAATCGGACATGAACCGCCCGGCATCATCGCGCGACAGGCCATAGGTCATCTGCGTCAGGTCATTCGTGCCAAAGGACAGGAAGGACGCATGAAGCGCGATATCCCCGGCCCGCAGCGCCGCGCGCGGGGTTTCGACCATGACCCCGATGCGATAGGTGAAATCCACCCCCTTGCGCGAGCGCACTGTCGCCGCGATTGCATCAATGCGCGATTTGATCAATTCGACCTCGCGCATCGCCGAGACCAGCGGGATCATCACTTCCGGCACCACGGGTGTGGCCTGATGCGCCAGTTCTGCCGTCGCCTCGAATATCGCGCGCGCCTGCATCTCGTAGATCTCGGGGATCGTGACCCCCAGCCGCACCCCGCGCATCCCCAGCATCGGGTTGAATTCCGACAGCGCCTCGGCCCGGCGGGTGATTTCCGACAGGGGCTTGTTCAGCGCATCGGCCAGAAAACGCAAGCCCTCTTTGGAATGCGGCAGGAATTCATGCAAGGGCGGGTCAAACAGGCGGATGCAGACCGGCTGGCCCTGCATGATCTCGAACAATTCGCGGAAATCGGCGCGCTGCATGGGCAAGAGCCGCTCCAGCGCGTCCGAGCGGTCCTCGGGCGTATCGGCAAAGATCATCTCGCGCATCAGCGTCAGACGGTCATCCTCGAAGAACATATGCTCGGTCCGGCACAGCCCGATGCCCTGCGCCCGGAAATCGCGCGCATGCCGCGCATCCGAAGGCGTGTCCGCATTGGCCCGGATATCGATATCGCGGCGCGCATCGGCCCAGTCGAGCAGCGTCGTGAACCGGTCATCAAGCGCCGGTTCCAGAAGCGGCACCTCGCCGATCAGCACGACCCCATTGGTGCCATCCACCGTCAGCATATCGCCTTCCTGCAGCAGATGCCCGTTTGCACGCAGCGTCTTGCGCCGCTCATCGATTTCCAGCCGCGAAGCCCCCACCACACAGGGCACCCCCAGCCCGCGCCCGATCACGGCGGCATGGCTGGTCATGCCGCCGCGCTCGGTCAGCACGGCCTGGGCGGAATGCATCCCGCGGATATCCTCGGGCGTGGTTTCTCGGCGCACAAGGATGCAGGCTTCGTCGCGCGCGGCACAGGCCTGCGCCGCGGTCGAGGAAAACACCACCCGCCCGATCGCCGCGCCGGGACTGGCGGCGATACCCTGCACGAAACGCTCGGCCCGCGCGGTCGGGTCAACCTGACGATGCAAGAGCTCGCTCAGCGCCTTGGGCGGGATGCGCATCAAGGCTTCGTCGCGTTCGATAATCCCTTCATTGGCCAGATCCACCGCAACCCGGACCGAGGCCCGCGAGGAGCGCGCCACAGTCACGGCATCCAGCACCCAGAGCTTGCCATCATCGAGCGTGAACTCGATCTCCATCTCCTCGCGCAGCCGCTGGCGCGCAATCTCGCCATGACGGATCAACTCGCCATAGGCGTCTGGACAATATTCCTCCAGCGACGGGCCGCGCGGGTCGCGCGTCAGATAAAGGACATCCTGCCCGTTCTGCAACGCCTCCAGCCCGTGAATGCCCTGCGATTTGAACCGCCCCGCGACCCTGCGGACCCCCGAATCGGCATCGATGAAACGGATCAGCCCGGCCCCGCTCGCGCCCTTGCCCATGCCCCCCGCCATGGCCTGCACCACCAGACCCAGCCCGGCCTCTGCCGGGGCGCCCTTGGCCTGCCGCAACAGCCGCGCCGAAGTGCCCTCCCAGGCGCGCGCCATCGAGCGCAGCACATCGGCGAGCTGCTGCGCGGGCGATTGCGGAAAGGGTTCTTCCATCTCCATCTCGTAATCGCGCAGCGCCGCCTGCAGCGCGGGCAGGCAGGGGTCGGGCGCGTCGAACATGTCGGGATCGAGATGGGCGACATGGGCGGCATAGGATTGCACGAAGCGCAGATACATCTCGGTCGCGACCGGCTCGCCATGGGTGGCGGCGATTTCGGCGTGTTTGTCGTCATTCATGCCGATATTCAGGATCGCGGCCGGCCCGCCCCATTGCGGATGCTCGGCCGAGGGGCGGACCGAGAGCAGCTGGCCTTGCGGGAAATGTCCCAGCAGATGGCGCAGGTTCATCTGCGCGCCTGTGGCGATTTCGCGCACGACACCGAATGACAGCGCGATGGTCTGCGGCACCGGCATATCGAGCCGCACCAGACGTTGCAGGCATTTCGCGCGCCAGCCATGGGTCTGGCGCTTGATCGGCGCGGACCCGGTGATCTGGGCGTAATCGGTGAGGGTGAGATATTTCGGCATGGCGGCGGACCTTCTGGCTGCGCCGCAGCATAGGCAGATGCGCCGCGAACTCAAGGATTTGTTAGCGCCTGATCTATTGGCGCTGCGTGACGGGCACGCACCCTAACTGCGTGGCATCCTGTAGGGTGCGTGGGAACCACGCACCTTACCCCCTCAGCCCTCGATGCGCGTCAGATCGGCCACTTGCAGACAGGTTTCGCGGATGCGGTGCAAGAGGTTGAGGCGGTTGCGCCGCAGGATCTGGTTCTCGGCATTGATCTGCACCGCGTCGAAAAACGCATCAATCGGCGCGCGCAGACCGGCCATGGCCTGCATGGCTTTGGCGAAATCCTCGGCCTGTATGGCGGGTTTGATCGCGGCTTCGGCCTGATCGAGTGCTGCGAAGATTGCGCGTTCCTCGTCGGTTTCGGCGAGTTTCGGATCGGGGCCGAAGCTGTATTCCACCCCGTCCTTGGCTTCGGCTTGGCTGAGGATGTTATTGGCACGCTTGAAGCCTTGCAGCAGGTTTTCACCATCTGCGGTTTGCAGAAAGGCGCTGAGGGCTTCCGCGCGCTTGACCAGCAGCGTCAGGTCGTCATTGCCGGGCGTCGCGCCCACCGGCGCGCCACTATTATCACTGAGGCAGGCATCGATCACGTCATGGCGGATGCCCTGATCGCGGAGATGGACCTTGAGGCGGTCATGGAAGAAGGTGAGGAGGTCGGGGATATACCGCTTTGGATTAATCACACCGCCACTAGGCTCACCAACTTCGTATGGAACCCTCTCGTTCAACTCGAGATTGGCTTCTATGTTTGGCACCCAAGAAAAGAACAATTGAAACCATTCAGTTCCATGTTGTGAGGGCCAGCACGTCGAAACATGGTTAGCGAAATA
>SKRP01000263.1 GCA_007118445.1 Natronohydrobacter sp. | reverse complement strand
CTTCGTTTTCGACTATTGGGGCGATCAGCACTTCGTCGCGGTCTGCAGCTTTTTGCAGGACGGATTTCAGATTGCGTTCAGCGACTACCCGTAGCGGCGGCAGACTTCGGCCGGGTCCAGAACCCCATCCGAGCGCGTGCAATGCATATGAAGATTGCCGCGCCAGAACCGCAGAAAACCACACCCGTTTCGCCCTTTTCAGACGCTGCAATGCCCGCGCCACCATCGAGGTCGTCTGCGTCAACTGACCCGACAGGGGGAAAGGGGCAGTCAGGTCTCAGGCCGCCTTTTTGCAACAGCGCTCACGGAGTCTGCGCATGTTGCCAGCGCCGAGCAGGTTCTCTCGCGCTTGATGCACCCTCGGGCCGTGCAAGACTTGCGCCAGCACCGTCGCCTGCCGAGGCCAGTTGGCTGCGCCTGCATGCCTAATAGATAGTGAATAATATCAATAAAATAGAGTGAAACCTCCGCATTCTGGCCATCTTCCTGTCCGGCACCTGACCACAGCTCCGCCGCATTCTGAGAGTGGGTGAATTCAGGTGTGGGGATGTCATGACAGGACATGTCTTGAGCATGTCCGGCGCAGGCCGGGCAGTGGTTACGCATGCGCGCAACAGGTCGCGCGGGATGGCTGCGGTTCTGGCCATCATGGTGGGTAGCTGCACTGCGATCTGGGGGGGCGCTTCACAGGCGGCAACTGCACAAAACGCAATCGAGCATACTGTCAGCCTGACCCCGCGCCGCCCGCTGCTGGCGCATATCCGCTTTTGCCTGATTTATGACGGGCAATGCGACATTCAGCGCGACCGGCGCGACCCCGGCATGACCATACAGGACCACTGGAACGAGGCGATGCGCGTCAATTTCCGGGTCAACCGGACGATCCGGCCCAAACCGGATGAAGGCTTCGACAGTTGGGACATCAATGTCAGCGAAGGTGATTGTGAAGATTACGCATTACAAAAACGTGCTGACCTTATCGCGCTTGGCTGGCCCACGGATCATCTGCGCATCGCCATTGTGCGGACAAGGCAGGGGGTGCCGCATGCTGTGCTTCTGGTGCGTATCGGTGGTGTCGATTACGCGCTCGACAATCTGACACCGGATGTTTTGCGCTGGGACAGGACAGGACATGACTATCTTATGCTGCAGGATCGCCATGACCCGCATGCATGGCATGATGTCGCGCCGCCCGGGGCGCGCCGTGGCACAAGTTGATCTGCACCCCAGTCATGGCACCTGTCAGGTCGTCAGAAAGTCACAAGACCCCTGGGCGATCAGGGCGGCTGTCAGGCGATGCGTCGCATAGGCCCCTGTATCCACGGAAATACGGCCCTGTTGCGCGTAGGGGGCATCGAATATCGTGTGACCATGGGCGACCCAGATCCCGTCGCGCCGGGGCGTCGTCAGGAAATCCGGATGCCCCCAGAGCAGATGTGTTTCTTCCTGCTGTTCGACCGGAGCATGAGGGTCAGCCCCTGCATGCGCGACAAAAAGATTGCCGGAGCGGAAACAAACCGGCAGCGCGCGCAGCCAGGCTTCGGTCTGCGGTCCCATGGCGTCGCCTAGTGCATCGCGTGCTTGAAGAAGAGCCGGGGGCGCAAGATCAGCAGGACGGATGCCGAAACTGGCCAGCGTATGCGCGCCGCCATTCTGTATCCAGAAGGGTCCAGCCTCTTCCGGGGCATCCAGAAAATCAAGCAACATGGCTTCGTGATTGCCTTTCAGACAAAGCACATCGCCAGGCCAGAGACCATCTTGCAGCGCTTGTAACAGGCCCAGAGCGGCCGCACTGTCTTCCCCACGGTCAACATAATCGCCCACAAAGACAAGAGCATGTGTTGTGCAGCCTGCACTGGCGAGCAGCTCGACCATGTTTTCCAGCAGATCTGCGCGCCCATGCAGATCGCCGATCACCACCAGATCGCGATCAGGAGAAAGGGGCTGAGGAGGTGCCCGGAAAAGGCGGGAAAGAAAGCGCATGGTCAACTCTGTCAGCACTGCTGGTATAGACCAAAGCCTTAACAGGAATGCCCGGCTGACGCAGCAGGCCAAGGCAAGAAAGAGTATTACTTTGATTTGTCGGAACGATCTTCTTACAAAGCGGCAGCGACTTAAAGGATTTGCTTCAATGCATGAATACAGCACGCAAGACATCCCGGACCGCTCTGCAAAATATTGGTATGCTGCGCAGCTGAAACCGAACGGACTGACCATCGCCGAACGCAACCTGGCGCAACAGGCGATCGAGAGTTTCTGCCCCTGGCAGATCGAGACCGAGCGTCGTGGCCAACAGCTGCGTGATATCCGAAGGCCGCTTTTCCCGGGCTATATCTTCGTGCGAATCGATCCGAATGCAGGGCTTTGGCGCAAGCTACGCAATGCGCGCGGGCTGACGCGGCTCGTTCAGACAGACCCGCGCGCCCCAACGCCCTTGCCTGATGCGCTGATCGCGGGGCTGCAGCAGCGTTGCGATACGGACGGACAGCTTGTGACCACACCCGATCTGGCACCAGGTGACACTGTGCGCGTGATCGCTGGCCCTTTCGCTGATTTCGTGGCGCGAATCGAGCAGATCACCCCCGATGCCCGTGTCCGCGTCCTCTTCGATCTGTTGATCCGTAAGGTGGCGGTTAATCTGGACCCAGCGACACTGCGCCGTGAGGGGATGCAGGGCTGACAGTACAAGTCCATGATAGAGATGCGCTCATCGCGCATACCGCGTGGCGCTTCAAATCGCCGTTCTGTGCCGCGCATCCGGCACCTTCAGGGCGCGCGCAACAATCCGCCACCGGCGGCCCCGAAAGACGCGCATACCAGTCAGATAGCTCAGGGTGAACAGCACCCCAAACACAACCCAGGCGACCAGTGCTGCAACCGGGCGGTCCCACAGATAGATACCAGTGGCGATCGGGGCAGCGATCAGAGGCAGCATGACAAGGGCGGTCAGGGAATTTGCGGCCCCCTTGCTCAAACGTCCCCCCGATAGAAGCATCAGCGCGCGCATCACGAATTGATGGTAATGCAGCCGGTCCGGTGCGCCCACCGGGCGGCCTGCGCGCCACCTGCGGGCAATAGCCAGAAAGGTATCTGCAACGGGCCAGAAGAACATCAGCGCCAATGCCAGCGCCGAAACCTGCGCATTTGACGCGGCCAGGCCCAGTGCCAGCCAGACCAGTACATGGCCCAGCGTATACGCCCCCGCATCGCCCAGAAAGATCCGCCCCAGCGGCCAGTTGAACAGCAAAAACCCGATCAAGGCCGGAACAAGTGCCGCGGCGACTGTTGCAAAGCCCATCGCGCCTGCTTGTTGCGCGACCGAGGCGATCCCGACAGCAATCAGCAGCCCGGTGGCCCCCGCCAGCCCATTCACCCCGTCAATCAGATTAATCGCATGGCATATCCCGGTGGCCCAAAGGATCGTCACGGCGATGGCGACCGGGGCTGCGCCCAGCATCATGTCGAACAGCGCGATCCCCAGCGGCGGCACCCAGACCTGTAGCAGGACAACAGCGAGGCTCGCCGATGCAGCCGCCGCAAGCAGACGCCCTCTTGCGCTGACCCGCCAACCCAGATCCTCGGCCAGACCCGCGACGAAGACAGGCAGCAAAGTCAGGGCAAAAAGCGCAAAGAAAACCTGGTACTTTTCTGGCACGAATAACAGCAGCGCGATCAGGGTTGCGACAAAAATACCAAGCCCACCAATACGCGGCGTGCAGCGGATATGTGCGGCCTGAACAGAGACCAGGTCGTCTCTGGCCCGCAGATAGCGGATCAGGCGCGGGTGCAAGAAAACCAAAACTCCACAGATGCTGAAAGAGACAGCCAGCAACAACAAAAACGTATTGAAGGGTAGCGGCGAAATCATCGGACAAGGCTCTTTTCACGAAAATGGGTTCGCGTCATACTGTACCATTCACCTTTTCTTAACCAAAGTAAGAAACCAGTCATGGTTAAGAAGTAACAACATATGCCCCCGAGGGCAGGTGGCGTAATCATTTATCAACTTTTTCCGCCCAAACTACATTTCCATGAAACTTCCTTTCAAGGCAGCTTTTGGACATATGGCGACATTCGTTCTGATCTTCTTCCTTCTTTACGGCGCAATGACAGTTGCGCTGATTGGGGCCCTGGTCGCGCGCAGGACGATAACAACGCGCGACACTGGCACCCGCAGCAAACAAACCGGGCGAAGTCAGCCAACCCGCAGGGCCGATATGATCAGCCCTGCAACCGGCATATTGCGCCCCAGATAGCGGGGCACGGTTATCTGCCGTCACATGCCATGTGACGTCCTTTCGACCCGTGTGTTAATAGGAGTCGATGTTGTCACGGACCTGAAGCGGATTACCCGTCACCGAGGTCGCATTATTGAAGAAACGCTGGAATTCGATCGCCGCAGCATTGGTCACGAAGATCACATCGCCATCGCGCATCTTGAACTCATTGGCCAGGAAAAAGATATCTGGAGAGCGATAATTGGCGCGCAGGATGGTCGGGATTTCTTTGTACTGATGGAACTCTGTCTCGCTGAAATCGACGCCCATATGCTCAAGCGCATGGCGCGTTTCCTGGCGATAGATCAGAACCTGCCGCGGATCGGCCTGGTTGTCCTGCAGACTGGCGACGCGCGCGACGGCTTCATTCAGTGTGACCTCTTCGGCTCCGAAGTTGAAATTCCCAACCAACCCGGTCGCGCCGAATGCAAAGAATTGCTTGTCTTCCTCAATCACCTCGACCACGTCGCCCGGTGCAAGGAAAATATTCTCACGCGGATTCTGGGTGATCGCGCGATAGGCCACCTTGACAGTCTGGTTGCCCCGTTGAAGCTCTACAAAGGTGCCAGAGGCCGGCCCGGTGAGGCTGCCTGCTGCTGCAATCGCCTCAAGAATGCGCACACCACCCTCACGCAGTGGGTAGACGCCTGGACTGTCAACAGCGCCCACAACGGACACGCGCGAGAAATTCTGCTCTATTATCTCGACCGAGATTTCGGGCTCGATTGCGCGATCCTGCAGGCGCTCGCGAATCGTCCGCTCAACAGCGGCCGGAGTCTGTCCGGCGGCCTGGATTACGCCAGCAAAGGGCACAGAAATACGCCCGTCCTGATCGATTCTCTGCTGGGGAAGTTGCACGAAATTGCCCGGGCGCGCGCCAGCGTCCTCTGGCAGGAACAACCCCCCTGTCTGGCTTTCGAACACGGATACGCGGATGACATCACCAGGACCCAGCCGTAGAGATGGGGCCCCCTGGCCGCTGGCGCCGAAGCTGCGGAAGTTCCCCGTCTTATCCGGCGTCATGAAAGGCAAAGTCGCACGGGTGACATCGACCACGACATAGTCATAGCCCAGCGTCGAGGCCTCATTCTTGGAAGATGCCGCAGCATTGCGATGGATGTTTTGCTCGCGCGGCCCCGACCCCGGCAGCATAGCGCAACCGGAAAGCGAGATGACCAGCGTCGCTGATAATACTGCCCGTGGAAAAGTACGCATCATGTTTCCCGCGATTTATGAATTGATCGTGAAGAGGTCTAGCAGAATATGGAGCGGAAGGACACGCGAAGGGCGCGAAAATTCAACCGATGTTAAGCAAAATGAAAACCTGTGGCGTATGCGCCACGTTTTGTACAGCCGAACAGGTCGCCCCTCGACCGATGGGGCTAAGATCGTCGTTCATGCGGCTTGCATCAAGTTGGTTCGCAGGACAGAAGGGGGCGTGTTTTTCGTTGCGCCTGACCCTTAATGACCTCACATCTGCATACTGATCCAGATCATCAAAGCCAGAGCCGTCGCCATGTCGGTCGGGGCGGGCGCGCCGCGCCTCAGGCGCGCGGATATACAGGCCGGGCGCTGTTGATCTGGCTGATTACAATGATCGGGCTTGCGTTGATGATGAACGGCTCGGTGACAGCACCCTATCGCCAGATCGCCTTTCTGGCTCTGGGGCTGCCATTGCTGGCAGTTCTGACGCAGCGGCTGACCCGGTCTGTTTCGCGCACACTGTGGCGCCAAAGCATCGCGGGTATGGTTGTTCTGACACTCTGGGGGCTGCTGCAATCCACGCCTCTGCCATTTGGCCTTCTTGCCCATCCTGTCTGGGACACTTTGCAGGACCTGGGTATCGCAGCGCAGCCCACGATCTCGGTCGCGCCAGCGGTCACGCGCGCAGCCTTGCCCGCGCTGATGCTGCCATTTCTGGTCTTCGCTGCCATGATCCTGCTCTGCCAGACGCAGCGTGAAGCGCTTTTTGCCTGGAAGGCACTGGCCGTGCTTGGCTTGGCGCTGGCGGCCCTGTCTGTCCTGCTGGAAGTGGCATTTCCCCAGACCACCTTTTTTTCCCGGTTCGAAGTCGGGCGCGGCGCGTTCAACGGGATTTTCGTCAACCGCAACACGACAGCGGCCTTTCTGGGACTGGCAGGCTTTGCCATAGCAGGCTGGCTGCTGATGCCGCGGTCAAAGGCACAAAGCACCACGCCGGCTGCGACCTGGTTCGACAGGCGGCGACTGGTGTTGGGGGCGCTCTTGTTCCTGCTGGTCATCACGCTGATCACCACCCGTTCACGCGCCGGGGTCACCTTGGGGTTGATCTGCCTGACATTGGGATTTGTCGCTGTCTTTCTGTTGCGGCCCGAGACCGACAGAACCCCTGTGCGCCGACTTGGGACAAAAGCCAAAGTCGTCCTGACCATCGCGGGCGGAATCGGGTTGTTCATCGCATTTGGCGAGCCTGTCATCTCGCGTATGGGCCCTGAGGCGGAGGATGGGCGCTGGTGTGCCTATGCTGCCACTCTGAAAATGTTCGCAGAGCGCCCCCTCGTCGGGCAAGGATTTGGCACCTTTGCCGATGCTTTTCCGCAATTTCGCGATGTGGATTGTCTGGGCAGCGCGGGTATCTGGACCCGGGCGCATAATTCCCATCTGGAATTTCTGGCCGGGATGGGGGCAATCGGCAGCCTGATCGCGCTTGCCCTGCTGGGCCGGATGCTGCAGGTGCTGATCAGAGGCGTGCAAGAGCGCCGTTCGCTCAAACCACTCCCAATCATGACCCTGGCGGCGCTGGCCTTTATGCTGGGGCATTCCGCGCTGGATTTCCCTCTGCAGATACCGGGGGTCGCGCTTTATTTCGCGGCCCTGATGGGGGTTGGATGCGCGATCGCTGTGCTCGAACAAGGGTCAGGGTCACGCAAGTCCCGCCGCCGGTCGAGGACCGTACACGATGCCATGGTACAGTGAGAGGGCATGGCGCTCAGAAAAGCTGCGCGCGGCGCTCTGCGATCCAGCGTTCATGAGGCGCATAGCGCTGCGACAAACCGACAAAGTCTGTAACCAGTTCAGGGGCTTCAGCTTGTGCGCGGCTTAGAATGGCCATGCTCAGCCACAGATTGCCATCGAGCGGCGCACAGGCCAATGCGCGTTCCAGCACAGCGCGGGTTTTGTCACGCTGTGCTTGCAGCGCCGGATCGTCACTTGGCATCAGTGGGTTCACCCCTGCAACCTGCGCGCGCAGGTCGCTGGCGTAGAAATGTAGCGTCAGAAGCGGTGTTTCGCGCAGCGTCAAGCAGTGTGCAGGCCCTTGTGCGAGTATGGGGGCAAGCGCCTCCAGATCTGTGGATACCGCGCGCCCTTCGGCCAATTCGTCGGCGAAATCTGCGTAATCCACCCAATCCAGATACCGTAGCAGCTGCGTCCCGCTCAATCCGATACACAGCACCGCTGTCACAGCAAATATCAGGCGGGTGAACACCGACGGCATGCCCGACCTGCCTCAGCTTTCATTGTAGTAGCGGTTGTAATAGGAACGGTAATACCCGTAGCTTTGGGTGTTGCCATAGGCTGCGGCTTTCTTGGCGTCGTAGAAATTCAGAAACGCGCCATAGCTCTTGCTGCGAATGCGCGGGTCCATGCGCAGGATACGCTGAGCCAGATCGCGATTGGTGCCGCCCCATTTGAGCACGAAAAACACCCCGTCAAGATTGTCGAGGATCGCGCGCGCATCCACCACAGGCCCCAGCGGCGGCAGATCGAGGATCACATAATCATAGTGCTGATCCAGCGCGTACAACAGCGCGGTCATCGCGTTACCGCCCAGAAGCTCGGAGGTATGGGCCACACGGGTCTTGGAATTGGGCAGCAGATGCACGCCCACGCCTTCCACCAGCTGGCACACATCTTGCCATGACTTCTCGCCCAGAAGCACATCGACCAACCCGGATTCGAATGTTCGCCCTGTCGCGCGTGACAGGCCAGGGTTGCGCATATCCCCATCAATCAGCATGACCCGCGCCCCTTGCTGGGCCAGCAGGCTGGCGAAATTGGCTGCTGTGGTGGTCTTGCCTTCCCCAGGGAAGCAAGAGACGAACCCCACGCGCGGTGCGCGGCGCTCCTGACCATGGCGCAGGGTGAGACTGATCTTGCCAGTGCGCAGGGTTTCGGCATAGCCAGAAAGCGGCTTGTCTGCGGCAAAGGTCAGAATCGGCGGGAAATGCGTTTGATGTCCCGGGCTTTCAGTCGCCTTTGCAGTCGTGCTTACCCTGTCAAGCCGTGCCAGCCCGCCCAGATATTCCAATGCCAGATCGTCGCGCACATGCTCTTCCGAACGGATACGGTCGTCGCGCCATTCTCGGAAAGCCACCCAGCCCCCGGCGATCAGAAAGCCCAGCAGCCCCCCCAGGGCCAGCGTCCGTTGCACATTTGGCGAGCTCGGAGCGCCTGGCGTTTGCGCGCGATTGAGCACGCGCGTATTTGAAACAGGGATTTCCTGACGCTGCGTCGCTTCCTGATGACGCTGCCGGAAACTGCTGTAGAGATTGCGCACTGTCTCGACATTGTTTTCAAGATCGCGTAGCTGCATGACGATGGCCTGATCCGCGCCTACGCGCTCGCCGACGCGCGCCTGCGCTTCCTGCAAGCTTGCCACACGGGTGCGGGCTGACTGCAGATCGTCGCGCACCAGCTGGGCGCTGCGGCG
>SKRP01000338.1 GCA_007118445.1 Natronohydrobacter sp. | reverse complement strand
GAACACGCGCCAGCCGCGCGCCGCTCGGGTTGCGGGCATCGGTATAGGTATAGGCCAGATCGACCCGGTGCGCGTCGGTCACGGGAACCGCAGCCGCGAACTCAAACCCGCGCCGTTTGGTTTTGCCCGCGATGTTCTGATACTGGTTCGAGAACCCCGCCGGACCAGGGTTCGGGCAGGCAGGCCCCCAGGCCCCCGGCATCAGCGCGCAATAGGTGATCGCGTCATCCGTGGTCAGATGAAACAGGGTTGCGCTGATTTCCGCCCCGTTGGCGAAACTGTAGTCGGCGCCGATCTCGGCGCTGATGCTGGTTTCGGGTGCCAGATCCGGATTGGGCGCAATGCTCCAGACCGGGTTGCCCAACTGTTCATTGATCGACGGTGCCCGGAAGCCGCGCCCGGCGGCCCCGCGCAGGACCAGCCCTTCGCTCGCCTGCCAGGCTGCTGCGATCCGGCCTGTGTAGAAGGTGCCAAAGCCCGAATTGTGATCCGCGCGCAGGGTGGCCGAGACATCCAGATCATCGCGCGGCGTCCAGAGTGCCTGCGCGAAGATGCCCGAAACCCGCGTGCTGTCCGGGCCCTGCCCGCGCACAGTGATCGCTTCACGCTGGGTATCGGCCCCGTAGATCAGTGTCAGCGCAGGCGACAGTTCCGTCACGCCCTTATAGGCGAAGCTGATCCGGCGGGCCTCGAACGCGCCTGCAGAGACGCCGCGCGGCTGGAATGCTTCGCGGTTCAGATCATAAAGCGCAGCGCTCAGCTCATGCACGGTGTTGCCCATGGCATATTCGCCAAAGACCCGCAGCCCGTATTCCCGCCGCTTGAGCAGGTTATCTGCATCCGCGCCGAAATCATCGAATTCGGATTTGCTGTCCTGCACGAAGCCCGACAGGCCCAGCGCGGTCTCATCGGTCATCTGGTAGCGCCCCGAGAAACTCAGCCGGCTGGTTTCCAGCCCGTCGGGTTCCAGCCCCGGCGCACCGGGAAAGGGTTCATGCGCCGAAAACCCGCGCGTGCGCTGATGGCTGACATTGACCGCGGCTTCAAAGCGCTCATCGCGATAGGCGATGCCGTAGCGCGCCAGATAGGTACGGTAGCTGCCAGCCTCCAGCTGCAGGCTCTGGGTGACGCCGTCCTCGGTCGCGCCAAGGGTCGAGATATTCACCACCCCACCCACAGCCGAGCCACCATAAAGCGCCGATTGCGACCCGCGCAGCACTTCGATCCGACCGATATCGGCCGTGGACAATGTGCCGAAATTGAACGCTGTCTGCGGCGATGACGGGTCATCGACGCGAATCCCATCCACATAGACCGCGACATATTCCGGCCCTGCGCCACGTATGCGCAGGCTGGCCGACCCGCCGGGGCCGCCATTCTGCGTGACCGTGATGCCGGGCAGGCGCGACAGGACATCGACCAGCTGAACCGCGCCCGCCGCGTCCAGATCGTCGCGGGTGACGACGCTGACCGAGGCCCCGCTGCGCGCGATCTCTGTCGTGGCCAGATTGGCCGAAAACGTGATTTCTTCCAGATTGATGATCTGCTGCGCGCTTGCGGGGAAAGCCATTGCGCCCATCAGCGCGGTCGAGGCGCATAGCCTCAGAATCGTGTCTTGCATCTGCAACACCCTTTTTCGGCCCATTCTCAGGCCGTGATCAGAAGTCTTGTCTGGCGGATGCAGGCGCACCGCAGACGGCGAGGATGTCACCGCTACGGACGAACCGTTACCCGCAGCGCCGCCCGCGCCGGGATAGGGTGATCACTCTGGCAGGTCTCCTGACTTGCGGGTCATCGCTCTGTCGGGCCTTCCCATGACTTGCGCCACAGTGGCATATACCGACATCGCTCGCCGCCTACAGTTGCGGGGGCAGTCACGGATTTGCAGCAACAGCTGCGCACCGCAGTTCCCTATTACCAGAGGCTTGCACCCCCGGACCAAAGCTGTGTTGGCTCTAGGCTGATCCGGCAGATTCGGCAACCATCTTTGCGACACCGCCCGGCAATCTTGCGGCAGATGTGCCTATTCTGCACCCCAATCGGCACCCTGCATTTCGCGCAACCGGCTGGCCGTGCGTTCGAATTCAAACGATCCCGCGCCTTCGGTGTAAAGCCGCTCAGGCTCTGCCACGGCCGAGGCGATCAGCCGCACCCGCGCTTCATAAAGCGCGTCGATCAGGGTGACGAAACGCTTGGCCTCGTTATAGTTGCTGGCGGACAGATAGGGGATGTCATCAAGCATCAGCACCCGCAGCGCCTGCGCGATGGCCAGATAATCCCCTGGCCCCAGCGGCTGCCCGCAGAGCTCCCAGAATGTCGCGCGCCCGACCCCGTTATGCGCTTTCGGCACCACGATTTCGCGGCCCTTCATCTGCAGGCGCAGGGGCGTGCCCGGATCATGACCGGTCAGTTCATCCCAGATCCGCGCCATTTCGGCCCGTGCCTGAGCGCCTGCAGGGGTGAAATAGACCTGCGCGCCTGCCAGACGCTGCTGGCGGTAATCGGTCTCTGACACCAGCTCATGCACCACCATCCGGGCCTTGATCATCTCGATGAAGGGCAGGAACAGCGCGCGGTTCAGCCCGTCCTTGTACAGATCATCCGGCACCCGGTTCGAGGTGGTGACAATCGCCACCCCCGCCGCCATCAACCGCTCGAACAGCCGACCCACCAGCATCGCATCGGTGATATCGGTGATCTGCATCTCGTCAAAGGCCAGCAGGCGGACATCGGCGGCCACCTTGTCGGCGACAGGGGCCAGCGCATCCTCGATCCCGCGCTGGCGTGCGGCGTGCAGCCCGGCATGAATTTCCTGCATGAAGGCGTGGAAATGCACCCGGCGTTTGGGCACATTACCGGCATGGGCGACAAACAGATCCATCAGCATGGATTTGCCGCGCCCGACCCCGCCCCAGAGATACAGGCAGGGCGGCGGTTCGGGCTTCTTGCGCCCCAACAGCCCGCGCAGCCCGCTGGCTTTGGGGGCAGGTTTCGCCAGATAGGCGAGAATCGGGTCAAAAAGCCGCATCGCCCCGCGCTGGGCGGCATCGGGGCGCAGCGCGCCGGTCTCGACAAGGTGATCATAGGCTTGGATCAGACTCATGTGCTGCTGATTACGACAAAGCCTGCAGCGGCGAAAGCCCTGCCTGCTGTCTTGTCAGGCCGCGCTTGCATCTTTAGGGGTAGAACCTGGTTTCAGAACAAGGGGTGTCTGATGGACGATCCGAAAACCCTGGTATCGACAGACTGGCTGGACCAGCATCTGAACGACCCGGATCTGCGTATTCTCGATGCAAGCTGGTATCTGCCGCAAATGGGCCGCGACGGGCGGGCCGAATATGAGGCAGGCCATATCCCCGGCGCGCGTTACTTCGATATTGACGAGATCAGCGACACCCGCTCGGCCCTGCCGCATATGGCCCCCCCGGTCGAGAAATTCATGTCGCGGATGCGCGCGATGGGGGTGGGTGACGGGCATCAGGTGGTGGTTTATGACGGGATGGGGCTGTTTTCGGCCGCCCGCGTCTGGTGGCTGTTCCGGCTGATGGGCAAGACGGATGTGGCCGTGCTGGACGGGGGCTTTCCGAAATGGCAGGCCGAGGGGCGCGCGGTCGAGGATATGGCCCCGATGTTACGCGAGCGGCATATCACGGTCCAGCGTCAGAACCATCTGGTCAAGGATGTGAGCCAGGTCGCCGCCGCAGTGAAATTGCGCGACTGGCAGATTGTCGATGCGCGCCCCGCCGAGCGGTTTCGCGGCGACACGCCCGAGCCGCGCGAGGGCATGCGCGCGGGCCATATGCCGGGTGCGCTGAACCTGCCCTTCACCCAGCTTCTGAACGCAGACGGCACGATGAAACGCGGCGATGATCTGCGCGCGGCCTTTGAGGGCGCGGGCGTCGATCTGGAGCGTCAGGTGATCACGACCTGCGGATCGGGTGTTACGGCGGCGGTGCTCAGTCTGGGGCTGGAAATCCTCGGGCATCGGGCACATGCGCTTTATGACGGGTCATGGGCCGAATGGGGCCAGTTCCCGGATCTGAAGGTCGAAACCGGATGACAACATATCGCGCCGGCGACACGGTCGAGTATACAGTCACATTTCTCGAGATGACCGCCCGGCCCTCTTATGGGTGGCCAGTGACCCCTGCAGGCATGACCGGGGCGCTGCTGAAGGCCGAAAAGCCGCCTGCATGGTATTTCCGCGCGCTCTATGATGCGGTCGGGCGCGACTACGCCTGGACCGATCTGCACGACACCGAAGAGGGTGATATCGCCGAGTGGCTGGCCAACCCGGATGTGGCGCTTTATTCGCTGATCGACCATGGCTGGCCGCGCGGATTCTTCGTGCTGGATGCGCGGGCCGATGAGAGCTGCGATCTGGCCTATTTCGGGCTGGTGCCGGGCTTGGTCGGACGCGGGTTCGGGTCATGGATGCTGCGCACCGCAATCCTGACTGCCTGGGCACGCGAAGGGTTGTCCTGCCTGCGGGTCAATACCTGCACGCTCGATCATCCGCGCGCGCTGATCCAATATCAGAAACAGGGCTTCACTCTGGTCCGGCAGGAAACGCGCAAGCGCCTGTTGACCCGCGACTGGACCCTTGCAGAAAGCTGACCAACGCATGTTCGAGACGCTCCAGGCCCCGAAACCCGATGCGATCATCGCGCTGATGCAGGCTTTCGCGGCCGATGCCCGCCCGGACAAGATTGACCTTGGCGTCGGCGTCTACCGCGACGAGGACGGCCGCACGCCCGTCATGGCGGCGGTCAAGGCCGCTGAGACACGGATCGTCGCCGAACAGGACAGCAAGAGCTACCTGTCGCTGGCGGGTGATGCCGGATTTCTGAGTGCGATGGAAAAGCTGCTTCTGGGCGGGGCTGTCGCCTCAAGCCGCGTGGCAGCTGTCGGCACACCGGGCGGGACGGCGGCTGTACGCCAGATCTGCGAGCTGATCCGCAAGACCCGGCCCGATTCGGTGATCTGGGTCAGCGCCCAGACCTGGCCGAACCATCTGCCGCTGATCGCGGCTGCCGGGCTGCAATCGCGCCCCTATCGCTATCTGGCCCCCGAAGGCGGGCTGGATCAGCCGGGGCTGTTTGCAGATCTGGAACAGGTTGCGGCGGGCGATGTGGTGTTGCTGCATGGCTGCTGCCACAACCCGACTGGTGTTGATCTGGCGCTGCAGGACTGGGCCGAGCTGGGTGCGCTTCTGGCGCGGCGCGGGGCGGTGCCTTTTGTCGATATGGCCTATCAGGGCTTCGGCGAAGGGCTGGACGCAGATGCAGGCGGGCTGCGCCATCTGGCCGCGCGTTTGCCTGAAGTGCTGGTGGCGGCGAGCTGCTCGAAGAATTTCGGCCTCTATCGCGAGCGCGTGGGGATCGCGATGGCGATTGTGGATGCAGCGCAGCGCGACACGCTCGCTGCTGTTCTGGCCGGGCTGAACCGCCAGAATTTCGCCTTTCCGCCGGATCATGGCGCGCGGGTGGTCAGCACGATTCTGGGGGATGTGGCGCTGCGGCATCAATGGCAGAATGAGCTGGACGCTATGCGCAACCGCGTGCAGGCCAACCGGGGCGCATTGGCCGAGGCTCTGCGCAGGGAGACCGGGTCGGATCGCTTTGCCGGGGCTGGAGCGGAACAGGGGATGTTCTCGCTGCTGCCGCTGTCGCTGGACGCGGTGCAGCGCCTGCGTGCCGAGCATGGGGTCTATCTGCTTGATGACGGGCGGGCGAATGTGGCGGGGCTGTCGGCGCGTAATATTGAAGCTTGCGCCCGCGCGATTGCCAGCGTCACGCGGTAAATGAGAGCGCCGGGGCTCTGCCCCGGACCCCGGAGTATTGACGGCAAGATGAAGATCAGAACAGGCTGCCCTGATCGGGCGCTTGTGGCCTGGCCTTTGTGGGCTTTGGTGTTTTCTGTGGTACAGCGCGGATCTGTCCATCGCTGAATTCTATGGCCAGGGTCTGTGCCGTGGCTGCGGATTTTGCGCTGGTCAGGGGGGTGCCATCGGCATCGCGTATCACGGCATAGCCGCGCGCCAGGGTGGCGGGATAGCCAAGCGACTGGCGCAGGCGTTCCAATGCGGCAAGCCGTGTCTGATGGCGGTCAAGCGCTGCGGTTATCGCCCGTGTCGCGCGCGAGTCGCGCTCGTTCAGGCGCTCGCTTGCCTTGGCGATTTCGCGCGATATGGTCGCAGGGCGCAGCCCGGCGGCGGTGGACCGCAATTCCTGCCGCTTGGCCGTGATAAGCGCGCGCAGGCTGCCGGGAAAGCGTTCGGCCCATTGATCAAGGCGCTGGATGGCCGGGGCGAGCAGGGACTCGGCGCGGGGCAGGGCGCGCGACAGATCCGACAGGCGTTGACGGCGCTGGCTGACCGAATGTGCCGCAGCGCGGGTCAGCCGCGCGTCGAGCGTGGTGACATGGGCCAGAAGATCCGCATGGACCGGAACAGCGATTTCGGCGGCTGCGGTAGGGGTGGGCGCGCGCTGGTCGGCGGCGAAATCGATGAGTGTGGTGTCGGTTTCATGGCCCACGGCCGAGATCAGCGGGATGGTGCTTGCTGCAGCTGCGCGCACCACGAGTTCCTCGTTGAAGCCCCACAGATCCTCGATCGAGCCGCCGCCGCGCGCGACGATCAGGAGATCGGGACGCGGGATCGCGCCGCCTGCAGGCAGGGCGTTGAATCCTGCAATTGCGCGCGCGATTTCGGGTGCGCAGGCCTGCCCCTGCACGGCCACGGGCCAGAGCAGCACATGCACGCCGAACCGGTCCTGCAGCCGATGCAGGATGTCGCGGATCACAGCCCCTTGTGGTGACGTCACGACCCCGATCACGCGCGGCAGATTGGGCAAGCGGCGTTTGCGATCAGCCGCGAACAACCCTTCGGCGGCAAGTGCCGCCTTGCGCCGTTCCAGCATGGCCATCAGCGCGCCTGCGCCTGCGGGTTCGATGCTTTCGACTTGCAGCTGGTATTTTGATTGCGGCGCGAAAGTGGTCAGGCGGCCTGTGGCGATGACCTCCATCCCCTCTTCGGGCTTGACCTGCATCCGCGCGACTTGCCCCTTCCAACTGACCGAAGCGATCACAGCGCGCGCGTCTTTCAGGTCGAAATACATATGGCCTGTGCGCGCCACCACCACGCGCCCGACCTCGCCGCGCACGCGGACACGCCCGAATTCGCCCTCGAGCACGCGTTTCACCGCGCCCGAGATTTCGGAGACGGAAAATTCCGGCGTGTTGCTGGCAGGTTCGTCGATCAGGTCCAAGGGCAGGCTCCGGCTTGTCATGGGCGCGCGGCCACCCTAGAACGCGAGCGCGAGAAGGCCAAGAGAGGGCGGGCGATGAATATTCTGGTGCTGGGTGGTGGCGGGCGCGAACATGCGCTGGCCTGGGCGATTTTGCAGAACCCGAAATGCGACCGGCTGATCTGCGCGCCGGGCAATGCGGGGATGGCGGCGATCGCGGAATGCGCCGATATCGACATCTGCAATGGCGGGGCCGTGGCGCGGTTTTGCGAGGAGAACGCCATTGATTTTGTGGTGATCGGCCCGGAAGCGCCCCTGGCGGCAGGGGTGGCGGATCGGTTGCGCGATCTCGGGATTTTCTGCTTCGGCCCTTCGGCGGCTGCGGCGCGGCTGGAGGCGTCAAAAGCCTTTACCAAGGAAATCTGTGCAGCCGTTGGTGCCCCGACCGCGGGTTATGCCCATTTTACGGATGCCATGTCCGCCCGCGCTTATATTCAAGAGCAGGGTGCGCCCATCGTGGTCAAGGCCGATGGGCTGGCAGCAGGCAAGGGCGTGATTGTGGCCATGGCGGAAGCCGAGGCGCTTGCGGCCGTTGATACCATGTTCGGCGGGGAATTCGGCGCTGCCGGGGCGGAAGTCGTGATCGAGGAGTTCATGGAGGGGGAGGAAGCGTCCTTCTTCGTGCTGGTCGATGGCGAAACCTGCCTGCCCATCGGGACGGCGCAGGATCACAAGCGCGTCGGTGAGGGCGATACCGGGCCGAATACAGGTGGCATGGGGGCTTATTCGCCTGCGCCTGTGCTGACGGATGCGATTGCGCAGCTTGCGCTTGAGCAGATCGTGCGGCCGACCATGGCCGAGATGGCGCGGCGCGGGATGCCCTATCAGGGGGTGCTTTATGCCGGGCTGATGATCCGGGACGGCCAGCCGCGACTGGTGGAATACAATGTGCGCTTTGGCGATCCGGAATGTCAGGTGCTGATGATGCGGCTGGGCGCACAGGCGCTGGATCTGATGCTGGCCTGCGCCGAAGGGCGGCTGGATCAGGTTGCGGTCAACTGGGCGGATGATCATGCGATGACCGTGGTCATGGCGGCGCAGGGTTATCCAGGGGACTATGCGAAGGGCAGCGAAATCACGGGGCTGGACGCCTGCCCAGAGGATAGCGCGCATATGGTGTTTCATGCAGGCACGCGGGCAGAGGGCGGTCGTGTTCTGGCCAATGGCGGGCGCGTGCTGAATGTCACGGCGCGGGGGGGCTCGCTGGCCGAGGCGCAGGCGCGCGCTTACAGCATGGTGGACCAGATTGACTGGCCCGAAGGGTTTTGCCGTCGCGATATCGGCTGGCGTGCGCTCTGAGGTAGGGTGCGTGCGGCACGCACGCACCTTACGGGTCAAGCGGCTCGATCAGCTCCGGCCCTTCGGCCCGATTGGAATTGACCCTTGTATCGACCCGGTGCCAGACCAGCGCATCCTCGGGCGCAGCACGCATCAGCCGCGCTGCACCATGCCCGGCCTCGCCCATCCATAGCGCCCAATCCTCGGACGGCAGGATGACAGGCATCCGATGGTGGATCTGCGCCATCGCGTCATTCGCCGCACAAGTGACGATCGCGCAGGTCACATGGCGCTTGCCCTCGTGTTCCCAGACCTGCCAGATGCCGGCGAAAACCAGCAATCCGCCCGCGCGCGGGGCGATATACCAGGGCAGGCGGTTGCCTGCATCGTCTTTGGTCCATTCG
>SKRP01000276.1 GCA_007118445.1 Natronohydrobacter sp. | reverse complement strand
CTGCGCTTCGAGCCGCAGGAACCCGGCCGCGCCCAGTATTGGGCCGAGGATGATGCGCCCGACCATCGTGTTGTTGACCCGCAGCACGCTTTGCAGCCAGCGCGGCATCCTCTCATGCGCCCAACGGGCCTTGTAATAGGATTCCGGGTCGTCAAACGGATCGGTCAGGCGGGCATCATGGTGATGGGCCAGATGCGTGGCCTGATAGCGCCGATACGGGTAGATCAATGACAAGGGTAACGCGACCAGCGCCTCATTCACCCAGCGATTGCGCGTCGGGTGACCGTGCAGGTTTTCATGCACCAGTGACGAATGCAGCGCCGCCATCACAGCCATGAGCGCCAGCGCGAATGTCGGAGTGACAGGCCAGAGCCATGCACCCGCCAAGACCCACAGCCCGTAGCAGGCCACGATCAAAGCTATTGTGGGCCATTCGATCCGGCGCACGGTCCATCCCTTTATTGGTGTTTGGCAGACGGTGGCCCCAAACTGCCGCGCCTGCAACGCGAGTGTTCTCGCCACTATTCAAGAAGATTGCTGTCTATAAAAAAATATGTTCACTAAAGACAGCATAAGGGATGGATACTCCGCATGGGAAAACGCGAATCGTCGGCGCTGTTCCGCAAACGGCTGGTGCAGTTGCTGGCACAGTCGGGACAGACGCAATCGGGCTTTGCGGCGGCGATTGGCATTGATCGCTCGGCCCTGTCGCAGCTTCTGACCGGACCGGACCCGCGACTGCCGCGCGCGGAAACGCTGCTGTCGATCGCGGCGCAGTTCCAGGTTTCGACCGACTGGCTTCTGGGCCTGTCCGAAGACAGCGGCACCGCAACGCAGAGCTTTGACGCGGTCGAAACCGAAGCGGCGCTGGATGAAGAAAGCCGCACCGCGATGGAGCGCTGGCACGAGGAAGCCACAGGCCAGAAAATCCGCTATGTGCCTGCGCTGCTGCCCGACCTGATGCGCACGCCCGAAATCATCAGCTTTCAGGCGCAGAGCTCTGAGCAGGAAAAGCGCCGCCTGCAGGCCCAGACGCAGCGCCGCCTGCGCCTGTCGCGCGCGCCAGAGGCCGATATCGAGATGTGCATGCCGGTCCAGAGCTTCGAGATATTCGCGGCAGGCGCTGGGGTCTGGCAGGGCCTGCCGGTTCGCGAGCGCCAGCGTCAGATCGACCATATCGCGCGCACGGTCGATGAACTCTATCCGGCCTTTCGCATGTATCTGTTTGACGGGCGCAAGCGCTTTGCCCCGCCGATGACGCTGTTCGGCTATACCCGCGCGGCGTTCTATGCGGGCGATGTCTATCTGCTGATCCGCTCGAAACGGCTGATCCGCGAATTGGCGCAGGGCTTTGACGGGCATATCCGCGCTGCCGAGATCCACGCCCATGCAGCCGCCGACTGGATGCGCGCGCTCAGAGCTGTCTGACCAGGTTTCGCCCCGCGCCATTTGCGCGCATCTGTTGTCAAGACTCGGCTTGCCAGAGCAAATCCTGCGCCCCTACCCTTGGCGGGATTGCAGATGCGAAAGGTCGGTCATGTGTTCAGAAACTGCTTCTGAAGCGAAGCGCAGCCGTTCCGGGGGGCGCAGTGGGAACGCCCGCCGCAAACAGGGCTTCCGGCTGGACCAGCTTGCCTGGCGTGTGCCCGTCAATTCTGATCGACCGACGGAACCTTTGCCCGCAGAGGGCGTGGAGGCCATCCACCAGGCCGCCTTGCATATCCTGTCCGAAATCGGCGTCGAGTTCCTGAACGATGAAGCGCTCGGGCTGTTTCGCGAAGCAGGCTGCCGCGTGGACGGTCACAATGTCCGCATGGATGGCGATTTTGTCATGGCGATGCTGGCGCGCACGCCCGGGGCCTTCACGATCACACCGCGCAACCCTGACCGCGCCGTGCGCATCGGCGACGGGCATATGGCTTTCGTCAATGTCTCGTCGCCGCCCTCCAGCTGGGACATGCAGCGCGGCAAACGCACGGGCGATTTCCAGACCTTCCGCGAATTCCTGATGCTGACGCAGAGCTTCAATTGCATCCATGTTGCTGGCGGCTATCCGGTCGAGCCGGTCGATATTCATCCTGCGATCCGCCATCTGGACTGTATCGCGGAAAAGCTGATCCTGACCGACAAGGTGGTGCATTGCTACAGCCTTGGTCGCGAGCGGGTCGAGGATGCGATGGAGATGGTGCGCATCGCTGCGGGCCTCAGCCATGACGATTTCGACGCTGCCCCGCGCATGTATACCAATATCAATTCGGTCTCGCCGCTGCGCCATGACTTCCCGATGATCGACGGCGCGCTCAGACTGGCGCGGCGCGGTCAGCCTGTGGTGGTCACCCCTTTCACGCTCGCAGGGGCCATGGCCCCGGTCACATTGGCAGGCGCTGTGGCGCAATCGCTTGCTGAATCGCTCTGCGCGATTGCGCTGCTGCAATACGCGGCCCCCGGCACGCCGGTCGCCATCGGAACCTTCACCTCGAATGTCGATATGCGCTCCGGCGCCCCGGCTTTCGGCACGCCCGAATATATGCGCGCCACCCAGATGACCGGCCAGCTGGCGCGCTTCTATGGCTTGCCGCTGCGCTCTTCCGGGGTCTGCACAGCCAATATCCCTGACGCGCAGGCCATGTGGGAGACCTGCAACAGCCTCTGGGCCGCAGTGCAGTCCGGGTCCAACCTTGTCTATCACGCAGCCGGGTGGCTGGAGGGCGGGCTGATCGCCAGCCCCGAGAAATTCGTGATGGATTGCGAGATGCTGCAGATGATCCAGCGCTATTTCGAGCCGATGCTGAATGAAACCACGCCGGACGCCCTGGCGCTTGATGCGATCCGGGAGGTGGGTTCAGGCGGGCATTTCTTCGGAACAGAACACACGCGGGAGCGATATGAAACGGCGTTTTATGCGCCGTTTCTGTCTGACTGGCGCAATTATGAAGCCTGGGAACGCGACGGGGCGACCGATACGATCACCCGCGCCCATGGCATCTATCGCAACATCGTCACCAGTTTCACGCCGCCCGACCTGGCCGGGGACCGGCGCGACGCCTTGCTGGATTTTGTCGCCCGCCGCAAGAGCGAGGGCGGAGCGCCAACGGATTTCTGACAGCTTCTGACGGTCGTTGGCCGGGAAACAGTCTGGGGGCTGCTGCCTCTTCCGAGGTCAACGCCTTATGCCAGGATTTCAGAATTCGAAGCGCTCTCATTTGCCTGCCCGTTCAGGCCGCTGGTTCATTTGGTCAGGATCAGCTTTCCGGCGCGGGTGATCCGCAAGGTATAGGTCTGACCATTGAGGTCGATATGGGCAAGTGTCCCGCCCCCGGTCAGGGTCTGCGCGCGGTGCAGCGGAACAGGGCTGTCTGCATGCGCCGGGCATCGGGCCAGAGGCGACGACTGGTGCGGCGCTTCACGGATGCGATGCAGCCTTGCCATGGCCTGTCCGGGCGCAGGATTTGAAAGCTTGTACATCTGACGCGGTCCTTGAACTGTTGCTGAATGCGCCGGGCTGACAGGTGGTTCTGGCTGGGCAATGGCCTATTTCTGACAAAAACACTTTGCTTTGTCAATCCAAGCGGCGCGGACCCCGCGACAGGTCCATCCTGTGCGTGCTGATCGCCTGTGAAAAGGCCGGCCCAAACGATCCCGACCGCTGATCGTGGCACCCTGATAAGTCTGCAGTACAGCAGGATTGGTTCGGCGGCGCTTGAAATCAGCCCGGTTCTGCGAGACCTGCAATCGACGCTGGCAATAGCTGTTGGCAACGGCCAGATCACATTCACCTGCCGCAACGCTGCGGATCTGATCCGTGTCACCACCCTGCGGCCAATGCGCCAGAGTGCCCGGCAGACCTTCGGCCCATGCCTCGGCCCCGTCTGCCATGCCCTTCGATGATCCGGCCATCAGAGACAGGTTGCAGATATCCGGGCAGATGCGGATAGAGATCGTGGGCTTTTCCGACAATATGGTCGACAGTTCCATGCGCGAGGATTCGGCATCTCGACCGGGCCTTTGCCGCGCGGAACAATCGTGGCGCTGCTCTTTGCCCATATCCTGCGCTGTCTGTCGGTGGCGCTGGAAACTGTGGCCACGGCCTTTCAGCGCGTCCCGCCCGGCATGGATGACACCGCGCGTAATCTGGGCGAATGCCCCTCGGGCGTGCATCTGCCATTCATGCGCCGGGGCGAGCTGACAGCGGCAATCTTCGTCTTTGCCGATGTGATGAAGGGACTGCCCGCGACGATCATCCTCATCCGTGCGATGAACCGCCAGGCTGCTGCCGCCCGGGCTGGTGACGGATACCGCAAGATTTCGCTGCGGGCAGGCGACGGCCGTCGTGAGCCTTGCATGAAGCGCAATGCCCCTGCATGTCCGCAAGACGTGCAGACCCGCCGGATCAGCGGCGGGCGCGTGGATGGTCGTGGCGTGCCGTTTTGCGGGGATCACTGCTGTGATGCGCAGATGCTACGGCGCAGCAATCCGTTCGCAGGGCAGGACCTGCTCCAGGCCAAGCATCATCATCCGGGCATCGTTTATCATGCCAAGCTGCACTGGCACGCCATCGGCAAATGTGACATCCCAGAGATTGGGCTCTGTCTTGCTGACCGATTCATAATTTGCCGTGTGGCGCTCGGCGTGGTTGGTCCCGAAACCAGGGGCGAGGGTGAACTCCATGCCCGCGCAGGACCAGCGCCCCAGAAAGGGCAAGCCTTCGGCCAGCGCGGCCTCTTGCGCGTGCGCGGGCGATTGGGCAGCTGCGTCCTCTTGCGCGGGCGCGTCAGGCATGGCGACCGGCAAAGCAGGCAGCGCAGGGCGCGCGGTCAGGGCAGGCAGTTCGGGCGCGTCGGCGGTTCTGCGGCAGTTCAGAGAGTCGCCACTATTGCGCGAATACCAGCTCAGACTGTCCGCTGTGACATCCCAGACCCCGATACGATCACCGCCCCGTAGCAGCATGCCGAAATCCGAGCCGTCGCCATAATCTGCGACCACGGCAATCGGGACGATATCGCTGCCGCCGATCTGATGACTGCGCGATGTCAGCGTGAGCGTGGTGCCATCGCAGGACCAGACCCCTTCAAAGGCAAAGGATCCTGCCGGTGCATCAATCGGCACGAATTCCGACCGCACCAGCGCGCCAAGGGTTTCCCCTGCAGCTGCTTCATCCGAAAAATTCGGGACAAACCCCAGCAGCGCCGCGCTCGAGATGGCATAGGCGATTGCGCCGCCTTCGGTCATCGGGCCATAGAGTCCATCGGGAAAGTCGCTCTCGTAGAACCCTTCATTATACATCTCGAACTGCAACCCGCGCCGCTCATGCTCGGGCAGGGCCTGAAACGCAGCGCGCAGGGCAGCAGAGCTGACACTGTCCTGATAGAGATCGACAATGGCTGCCGGCAGCGGATCCCGCGCTGTCCCGGCGAAGATCACACCCTCTGCGCTGCGCACACCCAGCAGCGCTGTGTCGCTCTCGGGCGCGAAGGCCATGACGACCCTTTCACTGGCGCAGCCTGCAGGCGCGCAGAACGCGGCGATATGCCAGTCATCCTGCCGGATGAAACGCGCGCTCTGCGCGTCCGGGTAGTCCTGCCATGGGCGGACCCTGTCATCTGTCAGCTTCGCGCCCAGAAATGCCTGCCATTGCGGATCCTCCAGCAGCGCGGCGGCGGTGAGCTCATCCCAGGACAGACCCGTGTCCGATTGCGCCATGGCCAGGGCAGGCAACAGGCTCAACCCGACCAGAAGGGCCGTCGCGTCGCGCCGGATAGACATTGTGAAATTCATGAAATCGCTTCCTTTTCTTGTCTGGATAGGGCGGGGATGACCCCATGTCAACTGCACCACATGCAGGGCATCGCACGCCGTATCCGAATGATGTGGATCAGCCCGACGCAAGGGCAGGCACCAGCGGGGCATGACCGATTGCACCCGATATTGATTGCGGCAGACGCCCGCAGACCCGATAGACACAGGCTCGTGTTCGCCTATCCTTTGCCTGAGCCGGGCTTGACCTCCTCGCGGCGTCACCCCCGGACCAAGACCTGCGACCCGCCCCAGACCAGAGAGCCATCGATGACCGAATTGATCCGGGAGAACGTTCAATCCTACCCCCGCCCGCCGCGGCTTGAGCCTGTGTCTCAGCGCATTCTGATCCGGCTCGACGATGCTGTGGTGGCGGACACGACTGGCGCGCTGCGCGTGCTCGAAACCCATCACGCGCCGACCTATTACCTGCCCCCCGGCGATGTAGCAGCAGAGCTGTTGCCTGTCACGGGCCGCAGTTTCTGTGAATGGAAAGGGACGGCGCAGTATCATGACGTGCGCGTCGGCGGCGTGACGGCCCCTCGGGCGGCCTGGAGCTACGCCCGGCCGACCGGGCGTTTCGCGGCACTTGCAGGCTATGTCGCCTTCTATGCCGCGCTGATGCAGGATATCCGGGTCGGGGATCTGAAGGTCATCCCGCAACCGGGGAATTTCTACGGAGGCTGGGTCACGCCCAATCTGGACGGTCAGATCAAGGGCGCGCCTGGGACCGAACACTGGTGAGTCCAAGCAGATCAGTGACCCGGATCTGTCGAAACCTCTGGACCCGACAAGGACGGTTGCCGCTCAGACCTGCGATCGCAGCCCGGCGTGCAGCTGCAATGGACAGCCCACCGCTGGGGTGATACCTGTATTTGCAGAGGAGTGAGACGATGCCCTTCGCCGCGCGAAATCGCATGATTCGGATGTCGATATCCGTCTGACCCGTTTCCCCGGGCATTGAGATCTGATGCGATCAACCGGCTTTCTTCGGATCCTGTGATCGTATGCTCCAGCGCGTCAATGCCCTTTCACCCTGGCTTGTGAAAGGTTCTTCCATGACTATCCTCGTGCTCGCGGATCTGCATCTCGACCTGTGGTGGGAGGCCCGTCGCGACCCGCTGACAGCGCTGACCCCGGATGACTGGGCGCAGCTCGAGGCCGTGATCATTGCAGGAGATCTGACCAACAAGCCGAAAATCCGCTGGAAATACGCGATCCGGCGCATCGCCCGGCATATCGACGCCAGCCGCATCCATATCATTCCGGGCAACCATGATTACTATGACCACACGCTCGATGGGGATGACCGGCTGGCCGAGATCGCGGTCGCCGAGGGGGCGCAACTTGCTCAGAAACGAGTCCTGACCTTCGGCGGGGTCCGGTTTCTGTGCTGCACGCTCTGGACGGATTTCGAACTGCACGGCCCGCATGCCACCGCGCAGGCGCGCGCCGCCGAGCGGATGAATGACTACCGCTATATCCGACTGGCCAGGGCCGGATATCGCAGGATCCGCCCCGGCGACACAACCGCGCGCCACACCGATCATCGTGCTTGGTTGTCAGATCAGCTTGCGCGCCCGTTTGCGGGCGCGACTGTCGTGATCACCCATCATTGTCCGCATCCTGATCTGGTCACGCCGGGGATGGGTGAGCTGGGCGCGGCCTATGGATCTGATCTGCGGGTCCTGATCGACCAGCACCGGCCCGCGGTCTGGCTTTTCGGGCACACCCATCACCGGGGTCAGATCCGGCAGGGGGCGACATGGCTGCGCAATGTCTCGCTGGGATACCCGGACGACTGCGCTCCGGGCCGGGAACGGGATATCCTGAAACGCGGGACAGTCACGACGGACGGGCACAAGGCCCGGCTTCGGGAACTGGCCCGATGACCTGTTGCACTGCTGATTAACAGTTCGGCCATGCCCAGCCGAACGGGCCGGAATGATCCGCGAAGGCGTCCTGCGCCGCCATGCCGACACCGCGATATCAGCGATACGCTGCGTCATTATGTGATCTGCGCACGGGTCGGACAGCTGCGGCTTCACATTCGCGGCGTCTCGCGGCAGCGGAGGGCCGCTATTTCACCGGCCAGCCGCATGCGTTCATCGCGAACGCAATTCGCGGGACACCCTGCCACGATCCGGTAAGGTCCGGCCACGGACAAGGGCGTTTGCGACAGGCTGCCCCGTCACGCGGCAGCCTGCCGGTTTCACGGATCGCGCGGCAACGCTGATCGGGTGGTGATGTCACTGCTCTGGATCAAGGCAACCAGCCGGTCCTGAAACGCTGCGCAGATCGGACTGCTGATCCCGCCGCGCCGCAAGACAAAGCCGACAGTCCGCAGCGCCAACGGGTCCTGCAGTTCAAGCGCGCAAAGATCCGCATCGATGGACCGCGTCGCCAGCGCAGGCAGGATCGTCGCCCCGGCCCCGGCGCGCACCAGCGCCAGAAGTGAAATGACATTGCGGGCACTCACCGCCGGGACGTGATCCGGAGCGTCCGGATCGAACCCCGAATACCCGGCGGTCGAGTTGTTGCTGATCAGCCGATGCGCCCGGATATCCTGCGCCGTCAGCGGATGCGCAAGCCGTGCAAGCGGATGGTCCCTGCGGCAGACCAGCCGAAACGGGTCGTCAAACAGGGCGATGAAACTCAGACCAGCGCCCGCAGCAGGCTGGCCGGCAATGCCCAGTTCTACTGCGCCTGTCGCGACCAGCATATGCACGCTGGCGCTGTCGGTATCCAGCAACTCGATCCTGACCCCGGCATGTTCGGCCAGCATGGCGCTGAGCACAGATGGCAGCAGCTGTGCCGCCACAGACGGAACCGCAGCAATCCGCAGGACACCTTCGCGTCCTTCGGCAAGCGCGATGATCCGTTCGATAGTGTGATCATGCTCGCGCAACAGGTCCTGGGCAAGCTTGTTCACCTCGGCGCCGAGCGCTGTCAGAGTGTGTTTGCGATCTGTTTCGAACAGGGGCGCGCCAAGGTCGCTCTCAAGCTGTTTCAGCGTCATGGAAACGGCGGAATCCGTTCGGCGCAGGGCCTTGGCCGCGTCGCGGATGTTCCCGCAACTGGCGACAGTGACAAAAACACGCAGGGTCTGGGTTCGGATCATGGCTGTTACTACAGAAACACTGAAATTCAATTCACTTTAATTCGATTGATCTGAATTAACCAGCCCCGTAGCCTG
>SKRP01000236.1 GCA_007118445.1 Natronohydrobacter sp. | reverse complement strand
TGTTCCGACCAATGATCCACCTTGATCGACCATGCGAATCGTTGTGGTCCGCACGCCGCCGGCAGAAAAATCAGCTTGCCCGGCAAGGCCCGAACCAACGACCATCGAATGAAAACTCGTATTGGCGCGGCGATAACCATAGGTCGCCGAATTCGCGATATTGTCGGAAATACTTGCAAGGCGCGTCGCATTGGAACGCAAGCCCGCAATGCCTGCATTCATGGATGAAGAAAGGCTCATGTCAGCTCCAGTTGAACAGTGATTCCTCGTCACACTCTGCACCCGAGTCGTTAATTTCGGCCTAAAGCGTGTTGCTCAGAAATGGTTTCCGGTTCTGAGCCACCCGAACATGCGAAACCCGAAGGACAGAGGGCGTGGCGCGAATGCCGATGAGCGCAACGCCCTGTAAGCGCTCAGCTTTCCGACTGTTCAAGCAGCAGCAAGGTGAGTTCAATCCGATTGTTGCGCGCTGCCGTCGACGGACTGACAGCAGGCACCCGATCTGCATTCCCGGTAATCCGATGCATGCGCGGCTCCGGCAGCCCGGACTCTTCCAGCAGGGTCTTCATCACTTCTGCTCGCGCCACGGTCATGCCCCAGACAGGGTTTTCAAGAAAAACCGCCGGGAAACTGCGGGCATGCGCAGTGATCGCGACAGGATTGGCAACTATTCTGAAACTGTCAGCCAGAACAGCCGCCAGATGCTGCAAGACAGGCCGTGGCGCGTCACTCTGCGCATCGAACAAGGGCCGACCCTCGAGATCGAAAATCTCGATCAACAGCCCTTCATCCGTCATGCGGATCGCAACATGCTCGAATGCCTCACCCAAAGTCATGTCCTGCGTGACCAGCGCCTCGAGCCTGTCCACGATCTGTTGCAGCGCCTCGCGATCGGCAAGATGGCGCTCCCGCGTGGCAATCTTGTCTGTGACCGAATCGACATCCGACAGGGAATGGCCGCCAAACACATCATCACTTCCCGCAGAACCGGATCGAATCGCGAATGTGTCGGAAAAGTAATCCGCCACCCCCTTGCGCTTGTCATCCTCCACCGAGCCCAGCAGCCAGAGCATCAGGAAAAACGCCATCATCGCTGTCACGAAATCAGCATAAGCCACTTTCCAGGCACCACCATGATGCCCATTCTCCGCGACCACACGCTTGCGCTTGACCACGAGCGGCCTGACATTGTCAGAACGTTGCATAAACCCACCCAGAATTTCACCCCGTCCAAGGCTACTGGCCAGGGCTGAAGAAATGATTAAAGACGGCACTTGCCCGGCAGAATCCGATCACATTTCCATCAGGAACGCCCTCCCGAACCGGGCATGCACTGTCCGCACCACAACAGGGGATTACAAAAATCGCAAAGACAGCTAGAGTGAAAAGAAAAAGAGGCAGTAATGATCAGAGTAGTCTTGTCGCTGATGGTCGTCGCAACCATCGCAGCCTGTGGAAACCGTGGCACTGGCCAGTTTTCGGCACCGCGCAATCTGGATGACGCCTGTCTGATGGAACGCGAACGCCCCAGGTATTTCGCAGCGATGCGCAATGCCGAGCGTCGTTGGGGCATTCCGCTGCCTGTGCAGATGGCGATCATTCATGCAGAAAGCCGCTTCATTGGCGATGCCCGGACCCCGGTGCGCTACACGCTGGGCGTCATTCCGATGGGACGCCAGTCTTCTGCACTGGGCTATTCGCAAGCCCTCGATGGCACCTGGGAGGAATATGTCCAGGAAACCGGAAACCGGCGCGCCACGCGCACGAATATCAATGATGCCACGGATTTCATCGGCTGGTACAATACCAAGACCCGCGAGCGCAATGGTATCGCCCTGACCGATGCGCGCAACCTCTATCTGGCCTATCACGAAGGTCACGCGGGCTTCCGGCGCGGCTCGTATAATGCCAAGCCATGGTTGATCGGTGTCGCCGACAGGGTCGCATCGCGTGCGGCCATGTATGACCGGCAGCTCCGCAATTGCGGACGGCGCTGACAATACAGGGCCAGAGCCGCGGAGCGTTGACGATCAGGCAGGGACGCGCCCGCGGCCGCATCCCCTCGACCGGCGCCAATCTGTCAGACGCTGACGGCCAGATCCGGCAGTTCCAGGATCAGCATCAATTCGCGCAACTCCTGTCGCGCAGCGACATGCGACATGGTCATCGATTCACCACCGCTATCGGCCAGATCCAGCAGGGTCAGCCCTTTCGGGAACAATTCGCGGAAAATCACCCGCTCGCTGAATCCCGGTGCCAGACGAAACCCGATCCGGCGCGACAGCTCTTCCAGCGCCTCGCCGACCTTGCGCTTGTTATGCATCGCCGTGGTGCCCATCCGGTTGCGCAGCACCACCCAGTTCAGCGGCTTCAACCCTGCCTGCGCGCGCACCTGCCGCGCCTTCCACACCATTTCGGAATAGATCGAGGGGGCCAGCACCTTGCCGGTCTCGGGGTCCGTGCGCGCCAGCAGGTCAAAATCGATGAAACTGTCATTGATCGGCGTGATCAGCGTATCGGCCACCGAATGCGCGAACTGGCTGTAGCGCGTATGCGAACCGGGGCAGTCGATGACGATGAAATCGCAATCAGGCGCCAGAGCCTCCAGCGCGGCACCCATCCGCGCATCCGCCAGCTGCGGCCCCTCGGGCAGGTCGAACCCGGCCGCATCGGGAAGCCCCGCATAGCGCGGGCCGGGCAGGGCCAGACCAGAACGCGCGGTCCAGTTGGCACGATTCTCGATATAGCGCGCGAAACTGAGCTGGCGCACATCAAGATCCATCGCGCCCACGCGCAGCCCCATCCGCGCCAGCGCCACCGAGACATGCATCGAGACCGTGGACTTGCCCGAACCGCCCTTTTCATTGCCCACCACGATGATATGTGCCACGCTCAAAGCTCCTGTCCGAAAGCGGTTTCCCGCCCCTGATCTAGGCTGCGCGCGCGGCGGTTACAAGCCAAGACCGGAGACATGCCAAGATATTGGTATTGCAAACAAAAAAGGCGCAAGGTTTCCCTTGCGCCCGGTCGTTCTGCGGTCCGGTCGCTCAGAAACCGAGACCTGCATATTTGTTCTTGAACCTCGACACCTTGCCGCCGGTATCCAGCAGGCGCGAGGTGCCACCGGTCCAGGCCGGATGCACCGAAGGATCGACGTCGAGCGAGAGCGTGTCGCCTTCCTTGCCCCAGGTCGATTTCATCTGGACGACCGTGCCATCGGTCATCTTGACATTGATCATGTGGTAATCGGGATGCGTATCGGCTTTCATCGCAGCGCTCCTCAGGCTTTCGTCTTCAGCGGACGGTAGTTCGTTTTCTCGGCGATCCGGGCGGATTTGCCGCGACGATCCCGCAGGTAATACAGCTTCGCACGGCGCACACGGCCACGGCGGACAACCGTGATGCTGTCGATATTGGTCGAATAGAGCGGGAAAACACGTTCCACACCCTCGCCAAAGGAAATCTTGCGCACGGTGAAGGACGCGCCGATGCCAGCGCCGCCCTTGCGGCCGATGCAGACGCCCTCAAAGTTCTGCACGCGCGACCGGGTGCCTTCGGTCACTTTGTAACCGACGCGGATGGTGTCACCGGCCTTGAAGTCGGGAATATCCTTGCCAAGCTCTGCGATCTGCTCGGCTTCAATCTGTGCGATCAGGTTCATCGCTGGTCCTCTGTCTGTCTGTGGGTTGTCCCACATGGTGATGCTGACCAAGAGCTCTGATCTTCGACCGGGTCCGCAACTCGCGCCCGTCAGAGATTGGTCACGCTTCTGGTCTTGCCTTGCGCGGTCCTTGTGCCTGCCGAAGCTGCCAGGCCGGAACGCCCATAGTCCCTGACCTGCCCGAGTCGCCCCGGTCAGACCATGCGCGGTCTTTAGGGGCAGCGGGGCTTTCGGTCAAGCCTGCAAAGGCCCCGCGCGTGCAGGGCCCTTGTCATCAGACATTACGCGAGTGCGGCTTTCGCCTTGGCCACGATCTGGCCAAACGCATCGGGCTCATGCACGGCAAGATCAGCCAGAACCTTGCGGTCCACTTCGATCCCCGCCAGTCCCAGCGCGTTGATGAAACGCGAATAGGTCAGATTGGGGTCGATTTCGCGCACGGCCGCGTTGATCCGCTGAATCCAGAGCGCACGGAAATTGCGCTTGCGGTTCTTGCGGTCGCGGGTCGCATATTGATTGGCCTTGTCCACCGCCTGCGTGGCAGTGCGGAAATTGCGCGAGCGGGCACCATAATAGCCTTTGGCGGCCTTGACGACCTTGCGGTGACGGGCATGGGTCACTTTGCCGGAGGTAACTCTTGACATGACAGCGGCTCCTTAGCGGTCGTAGGGCATGTATTTCTTGACGATACGCGAATCCTGATCCGACAGGACCGTGGTGCCGCGCGCGTCGCGAATGAACTTCTTGGTCCGTTTGATCATGCCGTGGCGTTTGCCGGCCTGACCTGCCTTGACCTTGCCAGAAGCGGTCATGGAGAAGCGCTTTTTCGCGCCCGATTTGGTCTTCATCTTGGGCATTTCAAACTCCTTTCACTGGAGGTTGGACCCTGCGACTCGGCATGCCACATTGGCCGGACGCATGGTTTCGAGCGCGCCCGATAGCGCAGATCCCCGCCTGCCGCAAGGCCCCTGTCAGAGATTCGCGACAATCCGGGCGATCATCGCCACGGTCATATCCGGGATCTCGCGCAGGGCGAACAACCCCTCATCGCGCATCAGCGCCACATAGCCCAGAACACCCCCGGACAGGGCCAGCAGCAACAGCGCGACCCAGGGCCTGCGACTATCCGCCCAGGCACTGGCCAGACTGACCAGCGCCAGAGGAACCAGATAGACCCCCAGAAGGAACAGAATTTCCGGCTCCATGGCCCCCCGCGACACTGCCTCGACTGCAGCTTACTCGGGCTCTCCCTGAACGATCAAGTGTTCCGCGCAGGGCGCCACACGCAGGATATTGGTCGTGCCGGGCTGGTTGAAGGGAATCCCCGCGGTCACAAGGATCTGGTCGGTCTCACCCGCGAAATCGTATTTCCGCGCCACCCGCACGGCATTCAGAACCGCTTTCTTGAAGCGCTCGACCTCGCCGCTCACGGTCTCGCAATGCACCCCCCAGACCAACGACATGCGCCGTGCCACCGGCTGAAATTGCGTGATCGCGATGATCGGCACATGCGGACGCTCCCGCGCGACAAGATTTGCCGTCGTGCCCGATTGCGTGAAACAGCAGATCGCCGCGATATCGGTCTTTTCCGCCAGCTCCCGCGCCGCCGCGACAATGCCATCGGCAATCGTGTGATGCTGCACCTTGCGCGAGGAATCGATGATCTCGACATAGGTCGGATCGCTTTCGACCTCGATGGCGACATTGTTCATCGTGCTCACGGCCTCGACCGGATACTGCCCGGCAGCCGATTCGGCCGACAGCATGATCGCATCGGCACCTTCATAGATCGCCGTCGCCACATCCGACACCTCGGCGCGCGTCGGCATCGGGCTTTCGATCATGGATTCCAGCATCTGCGTGGCCACGATCACCGGCTTTGCTGCTGCGCGGGTCCGGCGGACCAGCCGTTTCTGGATCGGCGGCACGTTCTGCACCGGCAGCTCCACCCCCAGATCGCCCCGCGCAACCATGATCCCGTCCGAAACCGACAGGATTTCCTCGAATGCCTTGACCGCCGCCGGTTTCTCGATCTTCGACAGGATCGCCGCGCGACCCTGTGCCAGTTCCCGCGCCTCGGACACATCGGATGCGCGCTGGACAAAAGACAGCGCCAGCCAGTCCACCCCCAAGCGGCAGACAAATTCCAGATCCTTGCGGTCCTTGTCCGAAAGTGCGGCCAGCGGCAGCACGACATCCGGCACGTTCACACCCTTGCGATTCGAAATCGTGCCGCCCACAGTCACAGTGCAATTCGCGTGTTCCGGGCTGCAATCATTGACCCGAAGCCGGATCTTGCCGTCATTGACAAGCAGTTCGGACCCCGGCTCAAGCGCGTTGAAGATTTCCGGATGCGGCAGGTTCACCCGCGCCAGATCCCCCGGTGTCTTGTCCAGATCCAGCCGGAAATCCTGCCCCTCGACCAGATCCACCGCATCATCCGCGAATGTGCCGACGCGCAGTTTCGGACCCTGCAGATCCGCCAGAATACCGATCGGACGCCCCAGATCGGCCTCGACCTGCCGGATAATGGCGTGCCGCGCGGCGATTTCGTCATGGCTGCCGTGGCTCATGTTCAGCCGGAACACATCCGCACCTGCCTCGAACAGGGTGCGGATCATCTCGTAGCTGGAAGAGGAGGGGCCAAGCGTGGCCACGATCTTGATCATTCTATGACGGCGCATAGGAGAGGTCATGCAGTTTCCTTTCATGCGGTCCGCTGTGGCCGCAAGATGCAATGGTGACAGAGGTCTATGTCAACTTCGTCGCGACCCGAAGCCGTTAGCGCAAACAAATAGCAGATTCGGCCTTGTTTGCAAGGGTTGGCCATCTTGACGAAAGCGCGTGCCGGGATCAGGTATAGGGAAACACTGAAAGGACAGCCAATGGACGATGCAACACGCACCGAACTCGAGGCCGCAGCATTCCGGACCTTGTTGCAACATCTGAGCCACCGGACCGATGTGCAGAATATCGACATGATGAACCTGACCGGGTTCTGTCGCAACTGCCTGTCGCGGTGGTATCAGGAAGCTGCGAATGCGCGCGGGATCGAGATGGACAAGGACACAGCACGCGAGATTGTCTACGGGATGCCCTATGATGTCTGGCGTACACAATATCAGACCGAGGCAGGCGCTGACAAGCAGGCGGCGTTCAAGAAAGCCTTTGCCGAAAATGTCGGGGATGACACAAAGTAATGCAAAGCGCGACGGGCGCGGAAACACGCTCAAGCCGCGTGCACTGAAGACCCGAGATTTTCGACCTTTGTGATCACGGATGATCTTGAAGGCGACAGCGCAATGGCCAGTATGGCAACAGTCAGCTTGCTGGATCTCAGCGCATTCACCGACGATGCCACCATCGCCAGGACCGATCACAGCGCGATGATCCTGCAAACCGAAGCCACGGATCAGGAACCCATATTGCCGACCAATATCGACGACACCACTCCTGATTCCAGCGAGACTATGGTCAATGTGGCATCTCTGCCTGCTGCGGCACGCTGACTGCAACGCTGATCAGGTCGAGACCCGGCCTGGTGCGCAGATACGCGCCATCCTTGAAAGCCGCATGACCAATCCCGAAGTCGCGATCCGGGTGTTTGAGCGCTCAGCGCTTGATTGACCCCTCGATCCTGCAAGCGAAAGGGCCGTCCCTGATGGACCGGCCCTGAACTGCGCTGCAGCGGCTCTCGCCTCAGATCGCAGCCTTGCGGCTTTCCTCGATATAGATCTCGCGCAGCCGCAGCGCCATAGGCCCCGGCTTGCCCGCACCGATGGCTGCGCCGTCAATCTCGACCACAGGCATGACAAAGGTGCTGGCCCCGGTAATGAAGGCCTCATCCGCCGATTTCGCCTCTGCAACCGTGAAACTGCGTTGTTCAACAGGCATCTGCGCCTCTTTGGCGAAACGCAACACAGCATCGCGGGTGATCCCGTGCAGAATCTCGTTCGACAGGGCGCGGGTGATGATCACCCCGTCCTTGATGATATAGGCATTATTCGCCGTGCCCTCGGTCACAAGACCATCCTGCACCATCCAGGCATCATCCGCGCCCTGCCTGACGGCCATCATCTTGCCCATGCTGGGATAAAGCAGCTGCACCGTCTTGATATCGCGCCGACCCCAGCGAATGTCATCGATCGTGATCACCTTGATCCCGGACCGGATTTTCGGACTGTTCGTCAAGGCCGGCATGGATTGGGTAAACAGAACCACTGTCGGCCTTGTCGTCTCGGGATCCGGGAACGCGAAATCCCGGTCCCCCGGAGCCCCGCGCGTGACCTGCAGATAGACGATGCCCTGATCCAGGGCGTTTTGCGAAACCAGATGGCGATGCACGTCAAGCCAGGCGTCACGATCCATCGGATTGACGATATCCAGCTCGCGCAAAGACCGCTCGAGCCGGGCAACATGGCCGTCAAAATCAATCAGCTTGCCATCGATGACCGTCGTCACCTCATAGACACCATCCGCCATCAGAAAGCCCCGGTCGAAGATCGAAAGCCTGGCTTCCTGCTCGGGCAGATAGGTGCCATTCAGATAGACGATGCGGCCCATTTTTCACAATCCTTCAGGTAGTTTCCGCACGGCCCCCATGGCCGCAGATGTGGTCAATGCAGCATAGGCCCTGAGCGCAGTGGTCACCTTGCGCGGGCGGGGTTTCGCAGGTTTCCAACCCTTTTCATCCTGCGCGGCCCGCCGGGCTGCAATTGTTGCGTCATCGACGGCCAGATGAATGGTGCGGTTCGGAATGTCGATCTCGATCCGGTCGCCCTGTTCCACCAGCCCGATCAGCCCGCCCTCTTCGGCCTCCGGGCTGACATGGCCAATGGACAGCCCCGAGGTGCCGCCCGAGAACCGCCCGTCCGTGACCAACGCGCAATCCTTGCCCAGCCCTTTCGATTTCAGATAGCTGGTCGGATAGAGCATTTCCTGCATCCCCGGCCCGCCGCGCGGCCCTTCATAGCGGATGATCACCACCTCGCCCGCCTTGACCTTGCCGGTCAGGATACCGCTCACAGCATCATCCTGAGATTCAAACACATGCGCAGGCCCTGAGAATTTCAGGATCGACTCGTCCACACCGGCGGTTTTCACGATACAACCCTGTTCCGCCAGATTGCCGAACAGCACGGCCAGCCCGCCATCCTGACTGAACGCATGTTCCTTCGTGCGGATCACGCCGTTTTCGCGGTCCATATCCAGGCTGTCATAGGCTTTCGCCTGGCTGAATGCCTGCGTCGTGCGCACCCCGCCCGGCGCGGCCAAGTAGAAATCATGCACTGCGGGGTCTTCCGTGCGCATGATATCCCACATATCCAGCGCCATGCCCATGGTCGGGCTGTGCACAGTCGGCAGATCACGATGCAACAGCCCCGCGCGGTCCAACTCGCCCAGAATCGCCATGATCCCGCCCGCGCGATGCACATCTTCCATATGCACATCATCCTTGGC
>SKRP01000341.1 GCA_007118445.1 Natronohydrobacter sp. | reverse complement strand
CCTCGGGCAGCGGTTCAGGGTCCGTGCGCGCCTTGCGGATTTTCTGCGCAATCGCATCCGCATCATCGGTCAGGTTGATCCGCGACTGATCTGAGGGATCGGATTTCGACATTTTCTTGGTGCCATCACGCAGGGACATGACGCGGGTTGCGGCCCCTTCGATCACCGGCTCCACCACCGGGAAAAAATCCACCCCGAAATCATGATTGAACTTTATCGCAATATCGCGTGTCAGTTCCAGATGCTGTTTCTGATCCTCGCCCACTGGCACATGGGTCGCTTGATAGGCCAGAATATCGGCCGCCATCAGATTGGGATAAGCGAAGAGGCCCACTGATGCCTCTTCGGCATGTTTTCCGGCCTTGTCCTTGAACTGCGTCATCCGCCGCAGCCAGCCCATCCGCGCCACACAGTTGAAAATCCACGCCAATTCCGCATGGGCAGGCACCTGAGACTGGTTGAACAGGATCGAGCGTCTGGGGTCGATGCCCGACGCGATGAAGCCTGCGGCCAGTTCGCGCGTGGCATGGCGCAGCTTTTCGGGGTCTTGCCAGACCGTGATCGCGTGCAGATCGACCATGCAATAGATCGTCTCTTCGCCACTGTCCTGCGCCTGCGCGAAACGCTTGAGCGCGCCCAGATAATTGCCCAGCGTCAAGCCGCCCGAAGGCTGGATGCCGGAAAAGATACGCTTGGGGAAGGTCTTGGAGGGCGCGTCGGACATGGGGCAGTTTCCCGTCTGGAAATGGGGGTTGCGTTCGCTTAGCCTTGGGGCGCGTGAAGGTCAACCAAGGCCCCGGAAATGCATCAGCCCATCCTCAACCCGTTGCCCTGGTCTGTCTGGCTGCTGACACTGGCGATTGCCGGGATCGAACTGGTCCTCTGGGCAGGGGCGCATGGGCTGGTCAATGCGGCAGGCAGCGCGGGCTGGCGCGCGCAGGCGCTGGTGCTGGCAGGGGTCAATCCCGGCCTGCAGGGCTGGATGATCGAGACCGGCCAGACGCCCCTGCCGCATCTTGCGCGCTACATTGCTTTCGGGCTGGTGCATCAGGGACCGCTGCAGGCCGCGCTTGTCGTGATCATCACCGCCGCTCTGGGCAAGGTCTGTGCCGAACGGATCGGCGCGCTGCGGCTGCTGGTGGTGCTTGCACTGTCACAGGCGGTCGGCGGCTTTGCCTTCGGGCTGGTCGCTGCGCCAGAGGCATGGCTGATCGGGGGCTACCCGCTGATCTTTGCGCTGGCGGGGTGTTTTGCGGGACTGGTCTGGCATGGCGAGAGCGCGTTTCTCAGCCGCCAAAAGGCGCTGGGGCTGGTCGCTGTGCTGATCCTGGGGCGGCTGGCACTGGCGGCGCTGGTCGGTGGCGGCATGGACTGGATCGCGGATCTGACCGCCTGTCTGGCAGGCTATGCGCTTGGCCGCATCCTGCGCCCCGGTCTACGCGCCCGGCTTCGCCGGGCGTGAGCGTTTCACGGCGGCGCGCAATTCGGGCAGGCTGAACGCGCCGATCACCTGGCCAAAGCCCAGATAGAACGCACCACCGCCCAGAAGCAGGATCGTCAGCGCGATATAGCGCCGCCCCGATTGCACCAGCATATCCGCCAGCACCATGTTCAGCCCGTAAAGCACCGCCCCGAAAGCAAGCGAGGCCAGCACGATCCGCCAGATCCGGCGCTTGAGTTGCGCGTCAAGCTGTGCGGCCTGCCCCATGCCCCGCGCGCCATACCAGAGCTGGAACACCATGATCCAGCCTGCTGCCGTCGTGGCCCAGGCAGCGGCGACAAAGCCCAGTGTGCCCATCAGCCCGACCGCGATCACAGCATTGATGACCATCGACACCAGCGCATATTGAAATGGCCGTTTCGTATCATGGCGCGCGTAGTAAAGCGGCTGCAAGACCTTGTGCAGCACGAAGGCAGGCAGGCCCAGACCATAGACCGAGAGCGCGAGGGCCGTGGAATAGGTATCGGTCTCGGTCCAGACGCCGCGCGCAAACAGGACCGAGACGATGGGCGTTGCCGCCACCACCAGCGCCACCGCGCAGGGCAGCGTCAGAAACAGCGAAAACTCCAGCCCGCGGTTGAAACTGTGCTGGCCCGCTTCGGTCTCGCCCGCGCGCAACCGGCGCGAAAGTTCCGGCAGCAGCACCACGCCCACGGCGATCCCCACCACGCCCAGCGGCAACTGATAGAGCCGGTCGGCATAGGACAGCCAGGACACGGCATTTTCGGTGAAGCTCGCGACCTGCCGCCCCACGATCAGGTTGATCTGCACCACACCCCCGGCCAGCACGGCAGGCCCTGCGATGATCGCCAGCCGTTTGAGTTCGGGCGTCAGGCGCGGCCAGCGAAAACGCATCGCAAAGCCCGCGCGGCGCACAGCGATCCAGAGCGCGGCCAGCTGCGCCACACCCGCGACCGGCACAGCGAAAGCCAATGTCAGCCCCATATCCCAGCCCGCGCGATCGGCCAGCAGCATGGCCAGGACGAAAACCACATTCAGCAAGACCGGGGCCGCTGCCGCCGCCGTGAAACGCCCGACCGCGTTCAGCATCCCCGACAGAAGCGCCACCAGCGAGATGAAGAAAATATAGGGAAAGGCCACGCGCCCGAAGAGCACGGCCATGTCGAACCGCTCATCCTGCGCAAACCCCGCCGCCATGCCGAGGACCAGAAAGGGCATCGCGATCACGGCAAGGGTGGAGAACACCAGCAAAAGCGCCGCCATCCCCCAGAAAGCGTCGCGCGCGAAGCTCTCGGCATCCTCGCCGGATTCATGCTTCTTTGCGAAGATCGGCACGAAGGCGAAGTTGAACGCGCCCTCAGCAAAGAAGCGCCGGAACATGTTGGGCAGCGAGAAGGCCACGAAAAACGCATCCGTCACTGGCCCCGCGCCCAGATAAGCGGCCATCATCACATCGCGGGCAAAGCCGAAAACGCGGCTCAGAAGCGTCCACAGGCCCACAGTCAGGAAACCGGCCACCAGCCGGATACGTGCCATCAGTCAGACTTTCCTTCATGGCGCAGCTGCCAGGCCACGCCCATATGGCCATGCCCCGCCCGCAATTCGGCCAGCATCGATTGCAGCCGTTTCGAGCGGGTCTCGGGCCGTTTCGCACTGTTGATCCAGGTCAGCCAGTCATTGCGCTGATAGGGCGGGCGCGCATCACAGGCGGCGCGCAGCCCCTCACGCTGCAAGGCATCCTCGACAAATTGCGGCATGATCTCGCGGGGCCGCGCCATCAGCCCGCCGCCCGCTCCGCACCCGCAGTGATCGCCGCGCGCAGCTTGCGTTCCAGCGCATCCTGCCGGGATTTGGAATGAAGCTTCAGCCCGAACATGTCTTTCACATAAAATGTATCAACCGCCTGCACCCCATAGGTCGCAATCACGGCGCTGGCAATCGAGATATTGGCATCCGCCAGCGTGCGCGCCAGATCATAGAGCAGCCCGGGGCGGTCGCGGGTATCCACCTCGATGATCGTGTAGATTTCCGAGCCGTCATTGTCGAAACTGACCGTTGTCGGAACGCGGAAAGCGCGCTCGCGTTTCTTGACCTTGTCGCGATCCGCCAGCGCTTCCGAGGCCACCACCTCGCCCTTGAGCGTGCGCGCGATCATGGTGCGCAGACGCGGCAGGCGGTTATCCTCATAGGGATGGCCTTCGCTGTCCTGAATCCAGAACACGGCAGTCGCAAACCCGTCCTTGGTCGTATAGCTGCGCGCATCGACGATATTCGCCCCCACCAGCGCCAGCGCACCGGCAAACCGGGCAAACAGACCCGGATGATCCGAGAGCACGAAACAGACCCTCGTGGCATCGCGGTCCGGGTCCGGATGCAGGTCGATGCAGATGTCATCCGCCGCCAGTTCCTGCAGCAGCCGGGCAAAGACCAGATGCGTGGCGGTTGGCAGCCCCTGCCAGTAAGGCGCGTAATGGCGGGCGATCTCGGCGCGCAGATCGGTCCGCGACCAGTCGCTCAGCGCGTCGCGCAACGCGCGCTTGGCCTCATCGGTGCGGTTCTCGCGGTTGATCGCCTCCAGCCCGGTTTCGAGTGCTGTCGCGGTTTCGCGGTAAAGCTGGCGAATCAGCTGCGCCTTCCAGTTGTTCCAGGTTCCCGGCCCCACGCCGCGAATATCGCAGACCGTGAGCGCCGTCAGCAGATCCAGCCGCTCGCGGGTTTTCACCAGCTTGGCGAAATCGCGCACTGTGCGCGGGTCGGATATGTCGCGCTTCTGCGCCGCATCCGCCATCAGCAGATGATAGCGCACCAGCCATTCCACAGTTTCGCATTCCGCTTTCTTCAGCCCCAGACGCGGGGCGACCCGCCGCGCGATCTGCGCACCCAGCACCGAATGATCCTCGGGCCGCCCCTTGCCGATATCATGCAGCAAAAGCGCCACATACAGCACCCGCCGGTTCACGCCCTGTTTGAGGATGCGCGAGACGACGGGCAATTCCTCGACCAGTTCCTCGCGTTCGATCTGCGCAAGCTGGCTGATGCACTGAATCGTATGCTCATCGACTGTGTAATGGTGATAGACATTGAACTGCATCATCGCGACGATGGGTTCAAACTCGGGTATGAAGGCCCCCAGTACCCCCAGCTCGTTCATCCGCCGCAGCGCGCGTTCGGGATTGGAATGCTTGAGCAGCATCCGCAGGAAAATCTTCTGCGCCTCGCGGTTTTCGCGAAACCTGTCATCAATCAGTTTCAGATTGGCCGCGATCAGCCGCATGGCATTGGGGTGCAGCAGATAGCCTGTGACCAGACCTTCCTCGAAGAGACGCAACATATTCAGCGGATCGGTCAGGAACTCGGCCGGATCCTCGATATCCAGACGGTTATGCACTACTTTAAGACCGTGCCGCATCTTCTTGCGCCGGTTCAGAAAATGCCGCAGCAAGGGCTCGCGCTTCACATGCCTTGCCTCAAGCTCGGTCAGGAAAATCCGCGTCAGCTCGCCAACATCGGTGGCATGGCGGAAATAGGCCTGCATGAAATGCTCGACCCCGCGCCGCCCGCCGTGATCGACATAGCCCATGCGCTCGGCCACGCCGACCTGCATGTCGAAAGTCAGTTGCTCGACCGGGCGGCCGGCCAGATGATGCAGGTGGCACCGCACGGCCCAGAGGAAGGTCTCGGCATCGCGGAAGGTCTGGTATTCCTCGGCGCGGAAAAACCCCAGCCCGACCAGTTCCTCGGCCTGATCGACCTCATGAATGTATTTCGCGATCCAGTAGAGGGTCTGAAGATCGCGCAAGCCCCCCTTGCCCTCTTTCACATTGGGTTCGAGCAGATAGCGCTGATTGCCGATCTTGGCATGTCGGTCGGCGCGTTCGGCCAGTTTCGATTCGATGAAATCGGCATGAGTCACGGCGAACAGCTCTTGCCAGAGCCGGTCCCGCAGCCCCTGCGCCAGCGCGGCATTGCCATGCAGGAAACGCTGTTCCAGCAAGGCCGTGCGGATCGTCACATCCTCGCGCCCGAGCCGCAGGCATTCGTCAATCGTGCGGCTGGCATGGCCCACCTTCAGCTTCATGTCCCACAGAATATAGAGCGTCGATTCGATCACCTGTTCGACCCAGCCACTGACTTTCCACGGCACCAGAAACAGCAGATCGATATCGGAATGCGGTGCCATCTCGGCGCGGCCATAGCCGCCCACGGCCAGAACCGCGATCCGCTCGCCCTCGGAAGGGTTCGGATTGGGATGCAGCCTTGTCTGCACCAGATCGAGCGCGGTGATGACCACAGCATCGGTCATCCAGGTGCTGGCGGCGACAAAGGCGCGGGCCTCGCGCGGATGCTGCGCGAAACGCGCTTCAAGCCGCTCGGCCCCTGCCTTCAGCGCCGCGCGCAGGATGCCCGTGATCGCGCCGCGCTGCGCCCGCGCGCCCTCTTGCGCGACCGAATCAAGCGCCTCGACAAGGCGCTGATGCAGGGCCGCGAGGTCGAGAATCTCGGCAGGCGGATAGATCTCGGTCGCGCGGTCAGGATAGCGCGCGGTCTCGCGCAGGGTCGGCATATCGTTGTTCATGCAATCCGCGCTCAGGAGCCTCCTGCCGCAAAACTGCGCGGCGCGGGGCTCAGAACCCGCACCCGCTGGTCGCGGATTTCCGCCACGGCCAGCGCGCGTTCATTCGTGCCGTCCGGGCGGAAGCGGAAAATGCCGTTCACACCGACGAATCCGGCTGATTGCGTCAGCGCCTCGCGGGCGAATGGCGCGCGTCCACCGCGTCGGATCAATGTTCCGACCACGGCCACAGCATCATAGCCAAGCCCGGCCACGGGCGAAGGCCGTCGCTCATGCGCGGCCCGGTACCGCGATTCGAACTGCGCGGTCAGGCCGGGATCAGGCAGCGCGAACCAGCCCCCCTGCAGGCCGGGCAGTTGCAGCGTGGCCGCCGGGATATCCCAGCGGGTCAGCCCCATGAACTGGAAATCACGCGGCGAGACATTGTTCTGCGGCAGGCTCTCGGCCAGCAGCGGCAGCGCCCCTTCCGATCCGGCGGTCATCAGGATGCTCTGCGCGCCCGACGAACGTGCGCTCGAGGCAATCTGCGGGATGGCCTGCGTAATGCCCTGCTGCGAGAACGGATAGGACCGGGTGGCCACGATACTGGCGGCAGTGCGCTGCGCCGCGCGCTGGATCGCCTGTTCGGCAACCTGCCCGGCCTCTGTCTGCTCTGACACGACCATCACCCGCCCGCGATCCTGCGCGGCAGCATATCCCAGCAGCCGGGTCGCGGTATTCTCGAACAGCGGGCCCAGCAAGAAGACATTGCCCCCCGCCACATCGGGATTGTTGGAGAAACTGATCACATTCACGCCCGCCTGCGCGGCCACAGGGCCTGCGCCCTGGGCGGCCTGGGCATGCAGCGGCCCGAGGATGATCTGCGCCCCGTCATTGATCGCCTGCGCGGTCTGCGCCGCAGCGCGGTTGGGATCGACGCCCACCTGATAAAAGCGCAGATCGATCTGGGAATCGCCAAGATCGGCAAGCGCCAGGCGCGCGGCGTTTTCCAGTTCGCGCGCCAAAGTCTGCCGTCCTTCATCGCCATCCCCGCCGGGCAGCATCATCGCCACGACAGCCGGACGCGCCGGTCCGACACCGGGAATCGCCATCGCGGGCATGTCACAGGCCGAGACCAGCACGGTCGAGCCCAGCAGCCCCAGAAAGCCGCGCCGCCCAAGCCGCCCGGATCGTTCTGCCGTGCGTTCTGTCCGGTTTGATGAATGCATGAACCCCTACTCCTGCCTTGCCTCACATGCTACGAGGCCGCACAGTAAGCAACGCAAAGCGCGAAGTAAACGCTCGGTTGGGATTTGACAGCGCCCGCCCGGCAAGGATGCAGAGCACCAGATGCCAGCAGAAAACGCCCCCCCCGGCCCGGATCACACGCGCAGGATTGCCGCAGGTCTGCATCTGATCGCAACGCCGATCGGTGCTGCGCGCGACATCACGCTGCGTGCGCTCGATCTGCTGGCCGCGGCTGATCTGCTGGTCGCCGAAGACACCCGCAGCCTGCGTCACCTGATGGAAATCCACGGGCTGGCGTTGAACGGGCGACGGCTGCTGGCCTATCACGACCATAATGGCGCGCAGATGCGCCCGCAGATCCTGGATGCGCTGCGCGCAGGCAAGAGCGCCGTCTATGCCTCGGAAGCCGGCACGCCACTGGTGGCCGATCCCGGTTTCCAGCTGGCCCGCGCGGTGATTGCCGAGGGGCTGGACGTCCATGCCGCACCGGGCCCTTCGGCGATGCTGGCGGCGCTGACTGTCGCCGGCTTGCCCAGTGACCGGTTCTGTTTTCTCGGCTTCGCCCCGACACAATCAGGCGCGCGCGCGCGCTTTCTGACCGAGGCCGCTGCGATCCCTGCCACCCTGATCTTCTACGAATCGCCCAAACGCATAAACCGCTTTTTAACAGAACTGCGCGACACTCTGGGGGCAGATCGCAAGGCCGCGCTCTGCCGCGAATTGACGAAAAAGCATGAGGAAGTGTTGCGCATGTCGCTGGGTGAGATGGTCGATTCTGTTGCAGATCGCAGGCTGAAAGGCGAAATCGTCCTGCTGGTCGATCGTGGTGAAGCGCCGGTGGCCGATGCCGATATGCTGGACCAGGCCCTGACCGACGCCCTGACGCAGATGCGGCTGAAGGATGCGGTCGCGCAGGTCAGCGCAGAACTGAAATTGCCGCGCCGCCAGGTCTACCAGGCCGCGCTTGCCAAGGGGCAGAAGGAATGATTGCAGCGCGGAACTACCATGCGGGTCTTGCCGCAGAATCCTCGGTGCTGCGGCAATATCTCGACACGGGGTATGAGTTGCTGGCGCAGCGTTTTCGTGGCCTGCGCGGGGAAATTGATCTGGTGCTGCGCAAGGGTGCAGCGGTCATCTTTGTCGAGGTCAAGAAAAGCCGCAGCTTCGACGCGGCCCTCGCCCGGCTCGGCCCGTCCCAGATCGACCGCATTTTCGACACGGCTTCGGAATTTCTGGGGTCGCAACCGCTGGGACAGTTGACCGAAACCCGCTTCGATGTGGCGCTGGTCAATGCGCAGGGTCAGATCACGGTCATGGAGAATGCGCTCGGGCCATGACGTCTGCATGATCCGCGGATATTGCAAGCGCCGCCGGCTTCCGTCATCAAGGGCCGAACCCGGGCCAGAAAAGCCCTTCCTGACGAAACGAGGCCCCCATGTCCCTGCGCGTCGCCTATCAGATGGACCCGATCGAGGCGGTCGATATCGCTGCTGACAGCACTTTCCGCATCGCGCTGGAAGGACAGCTGCGCGGCCATCAGAGCTGGGTCTACACCCCCGACAAGCTCAGCTTCCGCGAAGGCCGGGTCAGCGCACTTGCGCGCCCGGTGACCCTGCAGCCCGTCAAGGGCGCGCATGTTGAATGCGGGGCCGAATCGCTGATCGATCTGGGCACGTTCGATGTCGTATGGCTGCGGCAGGACCCGCCTTTTGACATGGGGTATATCACCACCACCCATCTGCTTGACATGATCCACCCGCGCACGCTGGTGGTGAATGACCCGTTCTGGGTGCGCAACTACCCTGAAAAACTGCTGGTCCTGCAATTCCCGGCGCTGACACCGCCCACAATGATTGCGCGCGACCTGGCCACGATCCGCGCTTTCAAGGCCGAGCATGG
>SKRP01000129.1 GCA_007118445.1 Natronohydrobacter sp. | reverse complement strand
GCGGGGCTCAGCCTCTATGGCTACACAACGAAGAAAGACCTGTCGGGCATGGGCACCTTCCTGATCATGGGTGTGATCGGGCTGATCGTGGCGATGATCATCAACATCTTCCTGCAAAGCCCGGCCATGATGTTCGCGATCTCGGCCATCGGGATTCTGGTCTTTGCGGGTCTGACGGCGTTTTACACGCAGACGATCAAATCGGAATATGTGGCACATGCGGCCGCCGGTGATCAGGAATGGCTGGACAAGGCTGCTGTGGACGGGGCGCTGTCGCTCTATATCAGCTTCCTGAACATGTTCCAGTTCCTGCTGATGTTCATGGGACAGCAAGAATAACCCTCTTCCATGTCTGATTTGCGAGGGCGCACTGCAAGGTGCGCCCTTTTGCATACGCGCTGTCGCTTGCTGCAAGTTGCGTAAGGTGCGTGCTACAGCACGCACCTTACCTGCCGCACCACCTTGCCCCTGCGCGCATCCTCGCCTAAACCGATGCGCAACATGCTTCCCGATGCAAAGGCTGACCCATGCGCCTGACCCGCTACTTCCTGCCCGTCCTCAAGGAAACCCCATCCGAGGCCCAGATCGTCAGCCACCGGCTGATGCTGCGCGCAGGGCTGATAAAGCAGGCGAGCGCCGGCATCTATTCCTGGCTGCCGCTGGGCTACAGGGTTCTGCGACGGATCGAACAGATCGTGCATGAGGAACAGATCCGCGCGGGGCATATCCCGATGCTCATGCCCACGCTGCAATCCGCCGATCTGTGGCGCGAAAGCGGGCGCTATGATGATTATGGTCAGGAAATGCTGCGCATCACCGACCGCCACGGGCGCGACATGCTCTATGGTCCCACCAATGAAGAGCTGATCACCGATATCTTCCGCGCCCATGTCAGCAGCTACAAGGATCTGCCGCTGACGCTCTATCATATCCAGTGGAAATTCCGCGACGAGATCCGCCCCCGTTTCGGTGTGATGCGGGGCCGCGAATTCCTGATGAAGGACGGCTATAATTTCGACATCGACAAGGATGCCGCATTGCACGCCTATAACCGCCATCTGGTCAGCTACCTGCGCAGCTACGAGCGCATGGGTCTGCAGGCGATCCCGATGCGCGCCGATGGCGGCCCGATCGGCGGCGATTACACGCATGAATTTCTCGTTCTGGCCGAAACCGGCGAATCGGAAGTCTTCTATGACAGCGAAATCACGGATCTGAAATTCGGAGATCGCGCGGTGGATTACGATTCCGTGCCCGAATGCCAGTCCGTGCTCGACGAATTCACCTCGCGCTATGCCCGCACAGATGAAACCCATGACGCCGCCGTGTTCGAGGCACAGGTGCCGGAAACCCGCCGCCGCTCGGCACGCGGGATCGAAGTGGGCCAGATCTTCTATTTCGGCACCAAATATTCCGAAGCGATGGGCGCGACAGTGGTCGGTCCCGACGGCAGCCGCAACCCGGTGCATATGGGCAGCCACGGCATCGGCGTGTCGCGGCTGCTGGGTGCGATCATCGAGGCCAGCCATGATGAGCGCGGCATTATCTGGCCCGAGGGCGTGACGCCCTTCCATTGCGGGATCGTGAACCTCAAACAAGGCGACAGCGCGGCTGATGCTGCCTGCGAGGGGCTTTACAAGGCGCTGACCGCCAGGGGGCTGGAGCCGCTCTATGACGACCGCTCTGAACGCGCAGGCGCGAAATTCGCGACGATGGATCTGATCGGTCTGCCATGGCGGATCACGGTCGGCCCGCGCGGGCTGGAAAAGGGCGTGGTCGAACTGACCAGCCGCCGCAGTGGCGAAAGCGAAGAGATGACGCCCGAGGCCGCCGTCGACCGGATTGCGCAGATTTACGTCGGGCGCTGAGCGCAGGCTTGACGCCGACCTGCATGCTGCGACATCCTGCCGCATCAAACGCAGGAGGGTGTCATGGCGCGCAGGGTTCTGATCGGGACGACCAAAGGGGCGTTCATACTGCACCAGCAGCCGGGCGGCAGCTTCACTGTCAGCGGCCCGCATTGCGATGGCTGGCCCATCAACCATGTGATCGGCCAACCTGGCACCGGCAATCTCTGGGCCGGGGGCGGTGGCGAATGGTTCGGCGCAGGCGTCTGGCACTCATCCGACAGGGGCAGCACATGGACCCTCACCCGTCTGTCACCCGGTCAGATGGATGACTGGGCGGCGCAGGATGCGGATTTCGCGGCGATGATCGGCTGGGAAGACACCGAGTTGCCGTTCAGCAAGGAGATGACGCAGATCTGGTCGCTGCACCAGTCAGAGGGCCGCGTCTATGCGGGCGCAAAACCAGCAGAGCTGCTGGAAAGCCGTGATGACGGGGCCAGTTTCACGCGGGTCGAAGGGCTGGGCGCGCATCCCTCGCGGCCTGACTGGCAACCGGGCGCAGCAGGGCTGATCCTGCATTCCATCGCCTCGGATCCCGGCCATCCGGGCAAGCTCTGGGTGGGCATTTCTGCGGCGGGTGTTTTCGCCACGGAAGATGGCGGGGCCAGTTGGGAGCGGCGCAACCGGCTGTCAAACGCGGGAGATTGCGGACATCACCACCACCCTGCCGCGCCTTCGGGCGGCGAGACCGGGCATTGCGTGCACAGCCTGGCCCGCGCCACGGCAGAGACAGGCGAATTGCTCTATCAGCAGAATCATCACGGGGTCTGGCGCAGCCGCGATGGCGGGCGCTCCTGGGAGGATGTGACCGAGGGCCTGCCCTCGACCTTCGGCTTTCCCATCGCGCTGCATCCGCATGATGCGCGCAAACTCTGGGTGTTTCCGCTGAACGGCGATATGGAAGGGCGCTTCCCGCCCGATGCGCAAGCGGCGGTCTGGCATTCCGCAGATGGCGGCGAGACATGGCAGGCGCAGCGCAACGGCCTGCCGCAGGAATTCTGTTTCTTCACTGTGCTGCGACAGGCGATGGCCTGTGACGCGGCCGTGAACCCGGCGGTCTATTTCGGCACCAATAGCGGTTCGGTCTTTGGCAGTTTCGACGAGGGCGCAAGCTGGACCGAGATCGCCCGCCATCTGCCGACGATCCAGAGCGTCGAGGCGATCAGCGATTGATCCTGCCTGTCAGAGGGTTAGCTGGGGTAACAGCCGCGATGAAAGGTAAAATCCCATGCCCCTGACCGACCTCGCCCAACGCGAGAAACTGCCCGATGCGTTGCGTGTGCTGCTGGAACACTACCCGCGCGCGCTCTGGGAAAGCCATCAGAATTTCGACGGGCTGACCCGTTTCTGGCTGGAGCGGCATCTGATGTTCCGCCGCGCTCTGGCGCAATGGCAGGAGGACACGCGCGGTTTTCTGGACAAGGGGCGCGATGCGCGCGCGCATGGGCAGATGACGGCGCGGATCGGCGGCTTCCTGATCAATGAGCTGCACGGCCATCACCAGATCGAGGATGCGCATTACTTTCCGACCCTGGCTGCGGCAGAAAAACGTCTGGCGCATGGGTTTGACCTGCTCGATGCTGATCATCACGCGCTCGACCACCAGCTTGCAGGGCTGACCGATGCGGCCAATGCGCATCTGCGCGCACTGCAGGACCGTGGGGCAGACACGACCGCCAGTGCAGGCGCGATGCTGACGCGGCTCGACGGGTTTGAACGGTTTCTCGACCGCCACCTGATCGATGAGGAAGAGCTTGTCGTCCCCGTGATCCTGCATCACGCGCTCAGATTCTGAGCGGCGCGTAAGGTGCGTGGCGTGCCACGCACCCTACCCCTCACGCAGCGCCTGCACCCGCGCCGCAAGCCAGTCCAGATCCGGGTCGCGCAAGCCCAGCTCTGCCAGATGCGCCGCTGTGTTGAACAGATAGGCGCAATTCGGACCCCGCCCGCCCGAAGCCTGCGCGATGATCCGCGCCTGATCCTCCAGCGACAGCCCGGCGCAATATTGCGCATGCGCGCGGTCAATCACATAGGTCACTGCCTCGACCGCGCGCCCGTCCTGCAACTGCACCGGGGCGCGCGCCTCCAGATAGGCCGCAGAAATCAGCTCGCGCGCGCGCAGATATTCAAGGCTTTCCTCGGCAATCGCGCCTGGGATCTCGAATGCCACCCCCTCGCAGCTGCCCGGCCCGGCATCGAGCGCCAGCACCAGACCGGGCCGCGCCACAGTGCCGCGATGATGGATCGAGCGCATACAGAAACTGCGCTGATACCCGTCCAGCCGCGCAACCTGGCGGCGTTCATAGGCGAAACCCGGCTCCCAGATCAGCGATCCATATCCGAATACCCAAAGTGATCCCTGCGCGCGCATGTGACTGGTCCTTTCCTGCAGCTCGGGTGTAATAGTCTTTGAACGGCATGAAAAGAGAGGCCCGAGCCATGCGCATTGTGATCTTTGTCTGCCTGAGCGCCCTGCTGCTGCTGGCCGGCTACTGGGTTTTCTCCGCTGCGATGATCGAACGCCAGACCACAGCGGTTCTGGCCAACACGCCGCAGTTGCAGGGCCGCGCAGAGTCGGTCACGGGCTTTCCGCTGGCATTCCGGACCGCGATTGATGCGCCCTCCTGGCACAGTCAGGACAGTCAGCGCGGCTGGCAGGCCGATAGCCTGGCCCTTTCTGCGCCCAGCTACCGCCCCAACGATATCGCAGTCATGTTTCCACCCGTCCAGCAGCTGCGCCTCGGCACGGCCGAATCCCGGCTGACCACCGAAGAAATGACCGCGCAGCTGGTCGTGACCCGGGACCTCGAACTGCGCACAGCCGCGCTGGATCTCCGCGCGGCCACCCTGACCCCACCGCTTGCCGTCGCGACGCTGGCCGCAGGCCAGATCGACCTGCAATGGATCGCTGATAACCGCTACAGCCTGCAGGCCAGGGCCGAGGCGCTGCGCCTGTCCCCCGAAATACTGACCCTCTTCAGTGATGACAGTCCCGGCGATGCAGCACTTGTCGAAGAGCTTGCGGCAACTGCAACCGCCCGTTTTGCCCAACCGCTGCCGCTGCAGGGGCCCTGGCCGTATCCGGACGCACTCGAGATCACCGAGGCCCGACTCGCATGGGGCGCATTGCAGCTCACGGCAACAGGAGAGATCGCGCGCAGCCCCGCAGGTCTGCTCGAGGGCAGCTTGCGCCTGAGTGTCGAGGACTGGCACCCCTTGCTCGCTTTGCTGCAACAGCATGCGATCCTGCCCCCCGATGCCGCGCAGATGGCCGGAATGTTCCTTGCCACGCAGGCCGAGCCCGGCACCAACCGGGTGACCCTGCCGCTTGAACTGCGCGATGCGACGCTCTGGCTAGGTCCGATCGCGCTGCTGCACCTGCCAGCGCTCTGACAGCCAGCGCCCCAGCGGCACGGCCATCAGCGCACCAGCCACATCGGCCATGAAATCGGCGAATTCGCGGCCGCGACCAAACCAGGGCTGGATGATCTCGATCATCCCGCCCAGAGCGCTGGCGGCCAGAACGATCCAGAGCCAGCGGGTCGGGTGCACCACAATCGCAGGCAAGGCGATCAGAAAAAACGCCACGAAATGCGCCAGCTTGTCGATATGCGGGACTGGTGGCAATGTGCCGGACTGGGCTGGTTGCAGCATCAGCCATGTGGCAATGGCGGCCATGAGCAGCGACAGGCTGATCCCGGCAATCCTGATGGGATTGTATTGCTGCACAGCGCGTGCTCCTGACCTGCACCCCAGCCTGCAGGTCGCACGAACTGCCGCCGTGTTCAAGCCGGAAGCTGGCTGCGTGCTGCATCCTGAACCGATCGTGTAATCCGCGACACGGCGCGCTCTTCCAGTTGTCGCACCCGTTCCTTGGAAATCCCCAGCTCGACGCCAATCTCTGCCAATGTGCGCGGGCTTTCGCTCAGATGCCGCTCTGTGATGATACGCTGCTCGCGCTCGGGCAGCTCCTGCACAGCAGAATAGAGAAGCGCGCGTCGCTTGCGGCCCTCAAGATCATCCAGCACCTGCGCTTCGGTGGCGACCGAGTCATCTTCCAGCGCCTCCATCCAGTCGCGCCCGTCCTCTTCGCCATTCTGCGCGACATTCAGCGACAGATCCTGCCCGGCCATGCGTCCGAGCATGATCTCGACCTGATCTTCCGGCACATCCAGTTCGCGGGCCACGGATGCAGACAGACCCTCGCGGCGGATCTCACCATCCTCAAGCTTGATCAGCGCCTTGCGCAGATGGAAAAACAGCTTCTTCTGTGCAGCATTGGTCGCAGTGCGCACAACCGACCAGTTGCGCATGACATATTCCTGCATCGACGCCCGGATCCACCAGGCTGCATAGGTTGAAAACCGCGCGCCATTGTCGGGGTCGTATTTCTCGGCGGCGCGCATCAGACCCAGATTACCCTGCTGGATCAGGTCATCAAGCGGCATCCCGTAGCGGCGATACCGCGTGGCGACCGACACCGCGAGCCGGGTATAGGCTTCGATCAGCCGATGCAGCGCGGCTTCGTCGCGCTGGTCACGCCAGGCCAGCGCCAGAGCCTGCTCGGTCTCGGCATCAAGCATTTCGCGCGCCATCGAGCTGCGGATGAATTGGCTGGTGCGCGGATCCCTAGGCTGCATCTGATGATCCTTTTTGTTTCGTCTCGATATTGTTTCGTATCGCTATCACCTGTCCGGCACCCTTGTCAAGCGTGCGGCGGCAGCTTATCTGCTCCGGCATGAGCGAGCATATCCCATCCCAAGGCACTGATCTGGCCGATCTGATCGTGCATCTGGCCCGGCTGGGACAGTCCTGCGGCCATGCCGAGGGGGCGACACCGCTGACTGCGGCGCAATGGACCGCGCTGCGCTATTTCGCCCGCGCGAACCGGTTTTCGCGCACGCCATCGGCCTTTTCGGAATTTCACGCCACGACGCGCGGCACGGCCTCGCAAACCGTGAAATCGCTTGTCGCGCTGGGATTTCTGGAGCGCAAGAGCCATGCCAGCGACGGGCGCAGCACATTGATCGAAGTGACCGCGGCGGGCCATGCACAACTGCGCCGCGACCCGCTGCGCGATCTGCGCAACGTGCTGGCAGATTTGCCTGATAATGCGCGCGCGGCCCTGGCCTCGACGCTGACACAAGCGGTTGCCGATCTCGCCAACCGGCGCGCGGCACCAGTCTTCGGCACTTGCGGCGATTGCAACCATCTCGACAGCAAGGCGCACTATTGCCATTGCACCCAGAGCCTGCTCAGCTTGCCGGAAATGCAGGCCATCTGTGTCGATTTCCAGCCCGCCCGCCTGCGCGGGCAATCTTGAGCAACCACGGTCAGCGCGCGCGAACACAAGCCCGCGTTCGGGCGGATTGAATCGCACCGATCAAGGCCCGTACAGACCATTCGGGCGCGCCCTTTCGCGAGGCGCGCCCGGCCGCATACGAGAGGCTCAACCCGCTGTGTTGAGCTGCGCAATGGCCGTCTGCAGCCGCGCGATATCCTCGCGCAGAATCCCGGCCCGATCGCGCGCCTCCGTCACCACCTCTTCCGGCGCGCTCTCGACGAATTTCGCATTGCTCAGCCGCCCGGTGATCCCGCCCAGTTCCTTCTCGGCTTTGGCGCAGGTCTTTTCCAGCCGCGCGCGTTCGGCGGCAATATCGATCACACCCTCCAGCGGAAGCCCGAATGTGCCGCCTTCGACAGTCACAGTGATCGAGCCCTTGGGCAGGTCTGACGCTTCCTCGAGCGACGCAATCCGCGCCAGCCGCGTGACCAGCGCCATATTGCGCGTCAGCGCCGCACGGCCCTGATCGTCCAGTTCCAGCTGGACCATGTTCAGCTTCAACCCCACCGGCACCCGCAATTGCGCACGGGCCGAGCGAATATCCTCGATCAGCCCGATCACCCAGCGCATTTCGCGCATGGCCGCGTCATCGACCAGGTCCGCCCCGTATTCCGGCCATTCCGCGTGGGCGCAGAGCCTGTCGCGCTGCCCGGTCAGGCCCCAGAGTTCTTCGGTCACGAAAGGCATGATCGGATGCAGCAGGATCATGCATTGATCCAGCACCCAGCCCATCGTCGCGCGGGTCTCTGCCGCCTGATCACCATCGAAAAGGGGTTTCGCGAATTCCACATACCAGTCGCAGACCTTGCCCCAGACAAAGGCATAAAGCGCATTGGCCGCGTCATTGAAACGGTATTCGGCCAAAGCGGCATCCACCGCCTCGCGGAGTTTCGCAGTCTCGCCGATGATCCAGCGGTTCACGGTCGCTTGCGCTTTTGGCGGCGCGCTGTGCGTCGTATGCCCCTCCCAGACGCCGTTCATCTCGGCAAACCGGCAGGCATTCCACAGTTTCGTGGTGAAATTCCGATAGCCCGCGATGCGTTGCGTGTCGAGTTTCAGCACGCCCCCGAGCGAGGCCATCGCCGCATTGGTGAAGCGCAGCGCATCCGCGCCGTATTCGTCGATGATCTCCAACGGGTCGATGACATTGCCCAAGGATTTCGACATTTTCTTGCCCTTGGCATCGCGGACGAGGCCATGCAGATAGACCTCGCGGAAGGGGATTTCTTCCACGACCGCAAGCTGCATCATCATCATGCGGGCCACCCAGAAGAACAGGATATCCTGCCCGGTGACGAGGACAGAGGTCGGGAAGTATTTTTGCAATTCCTCGGTCTGTTCAGGCCAGCCCAACGTGCCGATGGGCCAGAGGCCGGAAGAGAACCATGTGTCGAGCACGTCGGGGTCGCGAGCTAAGTCGATCTGAACATGAATGAAGTGCTCTTCATGGCCGATGCTCCAACCTTCAGACTTAGTGGGAGCAGCAACAATCCGACCGCTCGCATCAATTCGTGATCCACCATTGTCGTCGATCACATATATCTCTACGCCGTCGAAACTTCCTGAGTCTGAATACTCATTTGCACCAATCGCGTGAGCCAAAGCCCCATCTTCATTGAGGGCGCGATAGTGTTTCTCCGCAGCTTCGATAGCCAGCTCATAATTTTCAGCGCAGAACTTAGCACCGTCCGGCCCATACCAAACCGGAATCTGATGCCCCCACCACAACTGCCGCGAGATGCACCAGGGCTCGATATTCTCCAGCCAGTGATAATAGGTCTTCTCGCCCGATTCCGGCACGATCTTCACGCGACCCGAGCGCACCGCCTCCAGCGCAGGCCCCACGACCTTTTCAGCATCAACGAACCATTGATCGGTCAGCATCGGCTCGATCACGACCTTGGAGCGGTCGCCAAAGGGCTGCATGATCTTCTTCG